>CAZDAO010000516.1:0-3292 GCA_964503015.1 uncultured Nocardioides sp.
ACCAGCAGCGGGCGCAGCTCGTCGCGGTTGGCGGTCCGGTCCTCGTTGCGCGCGAACCGGGGGTCGTCGGCCAGCTCGGGGACGCCGAGCACCTCGACGAGCTTGCGGAACTGCCCGTTGTTGCCGGCGGTGACGATCAGGTCGCGGTCGGCGCAGGGCAGCGGCTCGTAGGGGAACAGGCTCGGGTGGGAGTTGCCCATCCGGAACGGCACGGTGCCGCCGGCGACGTACGCACTGGACTGGTTGACCATCCCCGAGAGCGCGGACGAGAGCAGGTTGACCTCGACGTGCTGGCCGCGGCCGGTGCGCTGCCGGTCCTGCAGCGCCGCGAGGACGCCGATGGTGGCGTGGAGGCCGGCCAGCACGTCGAACACCGAGATCCCGGCGCGGTAGGGCTCGCCCTCGGGGTCGCCGGTCAGGCTCATCAGGCCGCTGATGGCCTGGACGATGAGGTCGTAGCCGGGGAGCCTCGCACCCTGCTCGCCGCTGCCGAAGCCGCTGATCGAGGCGTAGACGACGCCCGGGTTGGCCGCCGAGACGCTCGCGTAGTCGAGCCCGAAGCGCGCCAGCCCGCCCGGGCGGAAGTTCTCCAGGACGATGTCGGCGCGGGCGACCAGCCGGCGGGCCACCTCGAGGTCGTCGGGATCCTTGAAGTCGAGGGCGATCGAGCGCTTGTTGCGGTTGACGCCGAGGAAGTACGTCGACACCCCGTCGCGCACGGGCGGCTGCCAGGTCCGGGTGTCGTCGCCCTGCGGCCCCTCGACCTTCACCACCTCGGCACCGAGGTCCCCCATCAGCATCGTGGCGTAGGGGCCCGCCAGGATCCGGGAGAGGTCGGCGACCAGCAGCCCCGCGAGTGGTCCCTGCTTCGGACGGTCTGTCACGCGCATCCCTCTCGGTCCTGCGGACAGATGTCCGCTCACTGGTCGACCAGTGTTCGCACGGCGGTCCAGACTTGTCAAGGGACTCCCTTGACACCGCGCGACCGTGCGGCGCACAGTGACGGGCACCACATCGACCGTGATACGGACAGTTGTCCGAGAAATGGAGACCGTCGCATGCCGACCTCGGACGACCGTCGCCCGGTGCTCTTCACCGGCGGCACCGTGCTCACCATGGACGACCAGCACACCGTGCTCACCGACGCCGACGTGCTGGTCGTCGACGACCGGGTCGCGGAGGTCGGGGCGGGGCTGTCCGCGCCCGACGGCGCCGAGGTCGTCGACGCGTCCGGCGGCATCGTGATGCCGGGCATGGTGGACACGCACCGGCACATGTGGCAGACCGCGATGCGCGCCTACGGTGCCGACTGGACCCTCACCCAGTACTTCGTCTGGTACTACCTCGAGCACGGCGCGAAGTTCCGCCCCGAGGACATCAGGGCCGGCAACCTGCTGTCGGCGTGGGACGCCCTCGAGGCGGGCGTCACCACCACCGTCGACTGGTCGCACGGGCTGCAGACCGTCGACCACGCCGAGGCGGCCGTCGAGGCGCTGCGCTCGGTCCCGGGCCGCTTCGTGCTCGCCTACGGCAACATCCAGGCCGCACCGTGGGAGTGGACGGCCGACCCGGCGGTCCGCGGGTTCTTCGAGCGCAACCGGGGCACCGACGGCGACATGCTCGGCTTCCAGCTCGCCTTCGACGTCACCGGCGACCCCGCCTTCCCGGAGAAGGCCGCCTTCGAGCTCGCCCGCGACCTCGGCCTGCCCGTCACCACCCACGCGGGCGTCTGGGGTGCGACGAACGACGACGGCATCCGGCTCATGCACGAGCACGACTTCATGCAGCCCGACACGGTCTACGTCCACGCCGCGACGCTCTCCACCGACAGCTACCACCGCATCGCCGCCACCGGCGGCTCGGTGTCGGTGTCCACCGAGTCCGAGCAGAGCGCCGGCCAGGGCTACCCGCCCACCTGGCAGGTCCGCCGCCACGGCATCCCCGTCTCGCTCTCCATGGACACCTCGGTGTGGTGGAGCAGCGACCTGTTCAGCGCGATGCGCACGACCCTCGGCGCCGACCGCTCGCGCGAGCACCTCGAGGCGCACGCCGCCGGCGACACCGTCACCCACTCCGGCCTGCGCGCCGAGCAGGTCGTCGAGTGGGCCACCCGCGGCGGCGCCCGGGCGCTCGGACGCGACGACCTCGGCCACCTCACCGCCGGCGCCAAGGCGGACGTCGTACTCATCAAGAACGACGACTCCCCTGTGTCGTTCCCGCTGCTCAACCCCTACGGCCACGTGGCGTTCCAGGCGCAGCGCGGCGACGTGCACACCGTCGTGGTGGACGGCCGCGTCGTGAAGCGCGACCACCGCCTCGTCGGCGCGGACCTCGCCTCGGTGCGCACCGAGGTCGAGAACACCGTCGATCACTTGCGCTCGGCGATGGGCGAGGACGTCTGGCAGCAGGGGATGAATCCCGACCTCCCGGGCGAGGACCACAAGGTGCTCGACAACCCGTACCAGTACACCGACTACCGCTCGCACACCACGCACGGCGCTCGCGGTACGGTCTTCGGCGAGCCGAACTCGGGGAGGTAGCCCATGGCCGGTCGTGGCAGCGGGCCCGACTTCGTGGAGTCACTGGCCCGCGGGCTCGACGTCCTGGCCGGCTTCGGCCCCGACCGGCCGACGATGACGCTCTCCGAGGTCGCGGCGGCCAGCGGCCTCGCCCGTCCCACGGCCCGCCGGCTGCTGCTCACCCTCGAGGAGCTCGGCTACGTCCGCGTCCGCGACGGCGCCTTCTCGCTGACCCCGCGCGTGATCGGTCTCGGCATGGCGTACGTCGGCTCGCTCGGCCTGTGGGACGTCGCGCGCCCGCACATGGAGGACCTCGTCGGGCGCATCAACGAGTCGGTGTCGCTCGCGCAGCTCGACGGCTCCGACATCGTCTACACCGCCCGCGTCTCGGTGCCGAAGATCATCGCCCTGCGCGTCGAGATCGGCACGCTCTTCCCGGCCGCCCAGACGTCGAAGGGCAAGGTGCTGCTCGCGGCGCTGCCCCCGCAGCAGGTCGCCTCGGCGCTGGAGGTCCCCAGCCGCTCGGGCCTCCCGCCGTACGCCGACCGCGGGGTCGACGAGCTGATGGACGAGCTCACCCAGGTCCGCGCCCGCGGCTGGGCCCTCGCCGACGAGGAGCTCGCGCCGGGCGTGCGGTCGATCGCCGTGCCCGTGCGCGACGGCGACGGCGAGGTGCGCGCGGCGATGAGCGTGACCGTCCACGCCGCCGAGACCTCGCGCGAGGTGCTGGTCGACGAGCACCTGCCCCAGCTCGTCCGCACCGCCAGCGAGGT
>CAZDAO010000517.1:0-3271 GCA_964503015.1 uncultured Nocardioides sp.
CCGCCACCCAGGCGGCCTAACCGAAACTGTCACCCGTTCGTGCAGCAGACCCATCTTCGACGCGCCACTAAGAACAGTTGGACGGACAGCGAAGGTGCTGGTCTAGCCAATAGCAGGATGCGAACGACCGGAACCGCGCAGACCTGCGAGCCTGAGTCATCGTGGCAGATCTGGACGTTTGCGTACGTATGCTTCCGGTATGAGTGCAGGGGACGGCACTGGATGGCCAGTTGTGTGTGCGTCGCGAACCGGACCGACGAGCCTGTGTTCGGCGCTTTCGTCGACTACGGCGACCAGTCCGACGGTCACCCGATCCCCGTGGGTGTTGGCACTATCCCTCCAGCAGCCGTGAAGTCGGTCCGCATCGATGGCGCTCGGCTACCTGTGTAACTGTCACGACGTCCGTCAATTTTAGAGATAGCCATAGCGACAATTGGGAGCCCGAGTACCTACTGCCAACTCTGTACTTCAGAGACACGCGCAACCGTTCGTGGTACCGACACAGGTCGGATACCTCAAGCGCGATCCGGGCCCCGGCAACGACGGCTTCTGGAGTCGGGCGGGACAAACGCTTCAAAGGCCGCCAAGAGCAGGGGTGCCAGCAGTTCCCGTCTGCAGCACGACCCGTCGAGCTGACGTCCGAGCACGCGGCGGAATGACGTTCGGAGCGCGGCGTGAGTGCACCTCAGCCGGGGCGCAGAAGTCCGGCCCGCCCCAACGACAAAGATGTCCAAGTTTCACTGACCATTCTGTGCCAGGAGCGACGCTCGGCATGCTCCCGAAGGCACAGTCGAGCAGTCCCCAGCCCACTTCGGCCGTCGTGGCAGGGGCTTGGCGAGCCGCCAAATCAAGGTCGCGCCATACGACCGCGATGTTGGCTCCATGCCTCTGCTCGACGAAGTCACCGAAGTAATCGTTGAAGGCATCCCAGTTGTGACCACACCAGTCTGGAAAGCCGAAGGCGGCGTGCAACTCGGCGCGGGCGTCGACCTTGGATGTCATGGCTCGTCCGTCGAGCGCGACGCGTCGATAGTTCCATCGTCTCAGAAGCTCGTCGACCAGCGACCAAGCGTCTCTGCGAACTCGATCAGGCGGCCCGGATAACCACGGCAGCTCCCCGTGAACCCAGGGCACTGCTCGAGTCATGGCGCGGCCCTACTGTCGGAAGCGCACGCACCATTGCAGATGCGGATGTCGCCGACAGGCGGCGACATGACGCAGGTTCGCTGGATCGCTGCACTCAGGCGGCCAAGCGGTCGTCACGTCCTCCCACTGGATGAAGAGCCATCGGACTGCCTATCCGGTGACCGTCAACAAATGACATGGCAAACGACGACGTTCGGCTCGTTGTCCCGCCCGCCGCCGAATCGTCATTGCCCGAGACGAGGCAAGTCACCTGCGAGATAGAGCTGCCACACCGCGATGGCGACCGTCAGCAGAGCTCCCGCGAGGAAGAGAACGACACTCAGCCGGTTGCTAATGCCGGCCCCTTTCTTGATCGCGGCTACCTGTTCCTTCGTCATGCTGATGAGAGCTTCCGCCTCCGCTGCCGCAGCCGTTCCCCTCTCCGCCCGCCGCTCAATGTCTGCGAGGCCAACAACAAGCGCATCGAGGGCGACCTGCATGTCGGCCCGGTGCCAGGGCAGGACGAGCTTCCCTTGACGATGACCAACAAAGGCGACAGTTGAAGCGGCGAGCGCAGTGATCGAGACGACCAGAGCGAAGTTCGAGAGGGCGACCGCGATGCCGCTCCACGCGAGCGCATGCGAGTTCAACTCATAGCCCGAACTGAAGTCCCGGTCGACCGCGTTCATTGCCGCCCCGTGCAAGTCCTGCGCAGCGCCGCGCGCCGCTCTACTCAAGGCGCTTATGCCCAGCGAAGCCGCACCCAGCCACGCGCTGGTCTTGAAGAACCACCACACCCACATGGCCAACACGGTAGACGCAGATGCACGAAGGAGGTGCCAGCGTCGAGTGTCCCCGATACCGCTCTCCTTGCCGGATTGCGTATCCGATGGGGAGCAGCTTCGGGCGCGGCTTCACGCGGCGGAGTGACGCAGGCATCTTGTCGGCACCTGTGGGAACGCTTTGGTCAAGCGCCTCAACTCAGGCTTCCGTGCTGCATGATGGCGCGGTGCTTCTTTTCTATGTCGACGAGTGCGGGGGCCACACTCTGACGACCACCACAGGCTCTGACGGGGCACCGGTGTTGAAGGACGGGGCGAGCCCCTACTTCGTTCTGTCCGGTGTTGGCGTCCGTGACAGTTCTCGACGCCCGATTGCGGAAGCTCTCTTTGAGCTCAAGAAGCGACACTTCGGGCCCCTAGCCAGCGATCTCCCATGGGGAGACACAGAAATCAAGGGGCGTAACCTCTTTCGCGCGTCGCGAAGCGTCGCTGCCGGGAAAGTTCTCGAGCATCCTGCTGGCTACAAGGCGCTTGACACGCCAGGCAAAGTTGCGAGCTTTGTCAACGACGTGGGGCTCCTCTATGACAAGTACCGCCCGCTGACGTTCACTGTCGCGGTCGACAAGACCATCTTGGTGCGTTCCGACCCGACCAAGGTGATTGCCCCCCTCGGAGCGGCGTACGCCTACCTGCATCAGCGCATCGCTCTCACGCTGGAGAGGCTTTACGCGGGTGAGAGCGCAATTCTGATCGCCGACCAGCAGACCCAGCACGAGGCTTTCTTCCGTAGTGGCCAGATGAACGAGGCACGCGATCGTCTGACCAAGGGGTTGCGCGTCAAGCCCAACTTCGACCTCGTGGTGGACAAACCTCTCTGGGTCGATACGGAGCTCAGCTCGTGGGATCGTGAATTGATCCAGCTCGCGGATATCGTGGCATACACAACGTCTGCGTGCATGCAGGAGGGCAAGGCGCCCAGCCGCGACTGTTATCTGTGGCGCCAGATGCGCGGGACCCTCGCCCTGCACTGGAACACCGGACAAGTGCGGGCGGGCGGCTTTGCCGTGTTCCCCAAGCAGGCGGCCTATCCAAACCTCTGAGGCAAAGAAAAACCGGCACTTGGTGAAGCTGCCCGCCGGATTCCAGAAGGCAGCGACAAGCGCCGGTACGCGAACGATGCCATCGTCAAGCCTGCTTGTCAAACGACTGAACGGACGCTCCTAGCAAGACCAAGCGCACCCGACCGGCTTCGCTCCCGATGGCGAGACGCGACCCATTCTGGGCGGGGTGGGCGTGACCCCGCCCGGCGTCAGCTGCTCTCCGGCGGCAGGTGCTTCTTCATCAGCCTCCTGACCCGCTTCTGC
>CAZDAO010000518.1:0-3268 GCA_964503015.1 uncultured Nocardioides sp.
GCCGGAGCCGCGCCGACCGGCTCGGCCAGCGAGGCGGAGTACCTCGAGCTCGCCCTCGCCGAGGTCGTCGTCCCGGCCGACGTGCACGCGATGCTCGACGAGGCGCTCCCGCCGGGGCTCGACGTCCTCGAGGTCGTCGAGTCCCCGGGCGGATCGCTCGCCGACCTGCTGGAGGGCAGCCGCTGGCGCATCGACCTCGCGGCCGACCGCGCGACCACGACGGCAGCCGTCGAGCGCTTCCTGGCCGCCGACGAGGCGCTGGTGGAGCGGATGACGAAGAAGGGCATGCGGGAGTTCGACGCCCGAGGGGCGGTGGTCTCGCTCGTCGTCCTGCCCGAGGACGACGCGGCGCCGGGACGTACGTCGCTCGACGTGGTGCTGCGGCACGGCACCCCGGCGGTGCGCCCCGACGACGTGCTCCGCGGCCTCGAGGCGGTCGCCGGGTTGGCGGCGGGTGAGTCGCCGCTCATGACCCGCCTCGCCCAGGGCCCGCTCCTCCCGACCGGGGAGGTCGGCGACCCGCTGGCGCGTCGCGCATAGGGCCTCGTGCGGTGGGGTGTGCGATACTCGCCACGTTCGACGCCCCGACCACCGTCGGGATCCGTCGAGCCGACGACGTTCTCGCCGGTCACCTCCGCTCGCGCGGGGAGTGCCCGGCACCCCGGACGGGTGGACGTCACCGGACCGCGACGCGGCCTCCGGGGTCGGTGACAGCGACTCCGAACGGGCCCGGCGACCGCGGCAGGTGACCGACAGCCACCGGTGACGCACACGCGGAGGGTGTCGCCGCCACTGAAGCTTTGCGCCCCCGCGATCGCTGCCGCGAGACCGGTGGACGCCGTATCCGGCACCGTGACGGTGCCTGAGGAGCACCACATGCTCGATTCCGACCAGCCCGACAGCACCACCGACAGCACCACCGGCGCGGGCAGCGCCCAGGCAGAGGGCTCCGGGGCCGCCTCCGAGGCGCCCACCGCACCGGCTGCCCCCGTCGTCACCCGGCGCACCCGCAAGGCTCCGGCCAAGAAGGCCGCGGCTGCCCAGCCAGCCGCCGAGCCGTCCGGCGCCGCCGGCGTCCAGACCTCGTCGGAGACGTCGAGCGCGGCGGAGCCCGAGGCGCCGGCCGTCGGGAGGACGGCCGCGCGCAAGGCACCCGCCAAGAAGACCGCGGCCAAGAAGACGGCCGCCAAGAAGACGGCCGCCGCCGAACCCGCTGCCGCCGAACCCGCTGCCGCCGAACCCGCTGCCGCTGATGCTCCTGCTGAGGTTCCCGCTGAGGGAGCCACCGAGGTTCCCGCCGAGCGGCCCGCGAAGAAGACCGCCGCCCGCAAGACGGCCAAGGCGCCCGCGAAGCGCGCGGCCAAGAAGGCCGCTCCCGCGCCCGAGCCGACCGCTGAGGACGACGCCGCCCCGACCGACGGCGCGACCGACGCCGACACCGGCCACGCCGTGCTGTTCCAGGCGCCCGTGGTCACCACCACCCGCCGTACCCGCAAGAAGGCCGCCCCCGCTCCGGCCGACGAGCCGGCTCCGGCCGAGGAGCCCACCGAGGTCGACGCGGAGCCGGGCGAGGCCGTCGAGGCCGCGGCGCCCGCGAAGAAGTCCGGCTCGAGGTCCAAGAAGTCCGGCAAGAAGGCCGGAGCGAAGAAGGTCGCCGAGCCCGAGGTGGTCGACGGTGACGCGGCCACCGAGGACGAGCCCGCCGAGGTCGGGACCGAACCGGTCGACGCCACCGGCGGCGAGGCGACGGCCGACACCGACGAGGGCCAGGACCAGGGCCAGGACGAGGGCCAGGACGAGGGCCGGGACGACGCGACCGACGGTGAGGGCGGCCCCGCCCGTCGTCGCCGCCGGCGTGGTGGTCGCCGTCGCCGCAAGTCCTCCGACGCCCAGGGCGAGGACGGCGAGGCCGGCGACGAGGCGTCCACCGACGACGCCGACTCCTCGACCGGTGAGGCCGACGCCGCCGACGCCGGTGACGGCAACGGAGAAGGATCCTCGCGTCGACGCCGCCGCCGGCGTCGCGCCGGTGAGGAGAGCGCGTCGGACGACGACGACCCGAACACCGTCACCCGCGTGCGCAACCGCCGAACCGCTGAGGACCAGATCACCGCGGTCTCCGGGTCCACGCGCCTCGAGGCCAAGAAGCAGCGCCGTCGCGAGGGCCGCGAGGCCGGTCGTCGCCGGGCCCCGATCGTCAGCGAGGCGGAGTTCCTCGCCCGGCGCGAGTCCGTCGACCGCGTGATGGTCATCCGCCAGCGCGAGGACCTCACCCAGATCGGCGTCCTCGAGGACCGGGTGCTCGTGGAGCACTACGTCGCCCGCGAGTCCCAGACGTCGTTGATCGGCAACGTCTACCTCGGCCGGGTGCAGAACGTGCTCCCCTCGATGGAGGCCGCGTTCATCGACATCGGCAAGGGCCGCAACGCCGTGCTCTACGCCGGTGAGGTCAACTGGCAGGCGCTGGGTCACAAGGAGGGCTCGCCGCGCAAGATCGAGTCGGTGCTCTCCAGCGGCCAGATGGTGCTGGTGCAGGTCACCAAGGACCCGGTCGGTCACAAGGGTGCCCGCCTGACCAGCCAGATCAGCCTGGCGGGCCGCTTCCTGGTCTACGTCCCGGACGGCACCACCTCCGGCATCTCCCGCAAGCTGCCCGACACCGAGCGCAACCGGCTCAAGACGCTCCTGAAGGAGATCGTCCCCGACACCGCCGGTGTGATCGTGCGCACGGCGGCCGAGGGCGCGAGCGAGGAGGAGCTGACCCGCGACGTCGAGCGGCTCAAGGCGCGCTGGGAGGACATCGAGAAGAAGTCCGCCAACAAGGGCTCCGGCCCCCAGCTGCTCTACGGCGAGCCCGACCTCACCCTCAAGGTCGTCCGCGACCTGTTCACCGAGGACTTCTCCAAGCTCGTCATCGAGGGCGACGAGGCCTGGGACACCGTCCACGCGTACGTCCAGTCGGTGGCCCCTGACCTGGCCGAGCGCGTCGAGAAGTACGAGCGCAACGGCGCCGGCGACGTGTTCTCGACCTACCGGATCGACGAGCAGATCCACAAGGGCTTGGACCGCAAGGTCTGGCTGCCCTCCGGAGGCTCGCTGATCATCGACCGCACCGAGGCGATGACCGTCGTCGACGTCAACACCGGCAAGTTCACCGGCTCCGGGGGCAACCTGGAGGAGACGGTCACCAAGAACAACCTCGAGGCGGCCGAGGAGATCGTGCGCCAGCTGCGCCTGCGCGACATCGGCGGCATCATCGTCATCGACT
>CAZDAO010000519.1:0-3266 GCA_964503015.1 uncultured Nocardioides sp.
GGAGATGCGGGCTAAGGGGGCGCGAGCGTCTTTGGCCCTGTAGCCCGCCACCCCGATCTAGCCCTAGGAGGGCCTGCTGCCCGAGCACGACATGGTGCTCGTCATGACGGTCAATCCCGGTTTCGGCGGGCAGAAGTTCCTCGACCTGTGCCTGCCCAAGATCCGCACCGCACGCGAGCTCATGCGCAAGCACGGCGTGGAGACCTGGCTGCAGGTCGACGGCGGGGTGTCGCTGGAGACGATCGAGCGCTGCGCCGAGGCCGGCGCCGACGTCTTCGTGGCCGGGTCCGCGGTCTACTCCGCCGACGACCCCGACGCGATGGTGGCCGCGCTGCGCGAGCGGGCGGAGGCCGCCGCCACGTGAGCCGACGGGCGACGGTCGACGACATCCACGCCACGGCGCGCGCGATGCCGTACGTCACCGTGCTCCGTCCCGAGAGGAACCCCGTCTACCAGGTGGGGAGCAAGTCGTTCGTCTTCTTCCGGACGCCACGACCCGACGCGGTCGACCCGGAGACCGGCGAGCGCTACGACGACGTCGTGGTCCTCTGGGTGGCGTCCGAGGGGGACAAGCAGGCGCTGCTCCAGGACGACCGGCTGCCGTTCTTCACCACGCCGCACTTCGACGGACACCCGTCGGTGCTGCTGCGGGCCTCCCGGGTCGGGGAGCTCGAGCGGGACGAGCTGGTGGAGATCGTCGAGGAGGCCTGGCTCGCCCAGGCGTCGGCCCGGCGCGGACGGGAGTGGCTCGCGTCGCGCGGCCTCTCCGGCTGACCCGCCTGCTGGGACGGCTCCGTAGATTGGCGCCATGACCGAGTCCGTGTGGGACTACCCGCGACCACCGCGGGTGGAGTCGAGCAGCGAGCACGTCGTCGTGACGCACGGCGGGGTCGTGGTGGCCGACACCACCGCGAGCCTGCGCGTGCTGGAGACCAGCCACCCCCCGACGTACTACCTGCCCGCCGACGCGTTCGCTCCCGGCGTCCTGCGGCCCGCCGACGGCGCCTCGTGGTGCGAGTGGAAGGGACAGGCGCGCTACTTCGACCTGGTCGTCGGTGACGAGGTGGTGCCCGCCGTCGCGTGGACCTACCCGGCTCCGAGCAGGGGCTTCGAGGCACTCCTCGACCATGTCGCGCTCTACCCGGGCCGCGTCGACGAGTGCACGGTCGACGGCGAGGTCGTGCAGCCGCAGCCGGGCAGCTTCTACGGCGGCTGGATCACCTCACGCGTGACGGGCCCGTTCAAGGGCGCCCCGGGCACGTCGGGCTGGTAGCCCTCAGTGCAGGCCGCGGTCGTCGGCCTGCTGGCTGCGCAGGTGCGACCCGTGCCGGGCCTGCCGGTCCACGCGCCGATGGTCGGCCACGAGGTTCTCACCCTCCAGCTCGTCGGCGAGCGACTGGGCGCGTTCGAGTCGCGCCTGCCACGCGGCGTGCTCCCGTGCCACGTCGTCGATGCGGGCGTCGGGCACCACGATCGCGTCACCCTCGGCGCGGAGCCCCGGTTCCACCGTCGCCAGGCTCTCGACCTCCCACGGTGTGAGCGGACGGGTGAGCCGGATCCGCACCGGATACGTACGCCGGTCGACGTCCGCCGGGTCGACGGCCAGCTCCACGATCCCGAGCTCGGTCTTGTGCTTGCGTCGCATGGACATCGACGTCGTCCCCTCACCGGGGTCGGTCGACCCCGTCCCCTCGAGTCGAGCACCGTCGGCCACGTGCCGCCATGGGGTCCCGACCCCATGGGGGCCGCGCTCGCACGGGGGAGAGGATGGTCGTGGAGGATCCGAGCCGTCGGATGGCTCGGACCTTTCACGGTCTCGTTGGGGTCACCGGACATCCGGTGACCGCCGCGGGACGTGAATCGAGCTTCAGCCGGCGAAGAGGGTCAGCCGCTGCCGGATGATCTTGCGGCGCAGCACGACGCGGCGCTTGCCATCGTTGCCGATGCGCAGCCGGTCCAGCTCCCAGCCGCCGTGCTCCGCGCGCTCCACCAGCATCCGGGTGACCACGTTGCGCGAGAAGTCCTTGGGCAGCACGAGCGTCTCGAACTCCCACTCGATGCCCCGTCCGGGTGGACGGCGCTGGATCCGGGCCATCGACAACCTCCTCGTGCGTCGACCTCGTCGGTCAGTCTGCGGACACGTCGTCGAGCGCGTCGACGATCTCGGCGGGCAGGACGAGCTCGTCCACGCCCAGCGCTCCCTTGAGCTGGGCGGCGGTGCGGGCCCCGACAATGGGGGCGGTCACGCCCGGCCGGTCGCGCACCCAGGCCAGCGCCACCTCGAGCGGCGTCCAACCGAGGCCGTCGGCCGCGCGTGCCACTGCCTCGACGATGCCCCGACCGCGCTCGTCGAGGTAGGCCCCGACGAAACGGGCG
The DNA here is from genome assembly GCA_964503015.1 of uncultured Nocardioides sp. Lineage (GTDB taxonomy): Bacteria > Actinomycetota > Actinomycetes > Propionibacteriales > Nocardioidaceae > Nocardioides. The sequence continues at coordinate 2,377 of CAZDAO010000519.1, forward strand.
AAGTGCTCGGTCGCGGCGCGCGAGTCGGACGGCGTACCGGTGCGGTACTTGCCGGTCAGCACGCCGCGGCCCAGCGGCGACCACGGGAGGACACCGAGGCCGAGCGCCTGCGCGGCCGGCACCACCTCGTGCTCGACCTGGCGGTTGAGCAGGGAGTACTCGACCTGGGTGGAGGCCAGGGGGGTGCGGCCGGGGACCGCTCGTTGCCAGGTCGCGGCCTGGGCGGTCTGCCAGCCGGTGTAGTTGGAGATCCCGACGTAGGCGGCGCGACCGGACGACACCGCGAGGTCGAGCGCGGAGAGCGTCTCCTCCACCGGCGTCTCGTCGGTCCACACGTGCACCTGCCAGAGGTCGACGTGGTCCACCCGGAGCCGCGCGAGCGAAGCGTCGAGGGTCGACAGCAGGGTGCCGCGCGAGGTGTCGGTGACCCGCTCGCCGGTGCGTCGCGAGATGCCGGCCTTGGTCGCCAGCACGACCTCGTCGCGTGCCACCACATCGCCGATCAGGGAGCCGATGAGCTCCTCGCTGGCGCCGTCGCCGTAGCCGGCCGCAGTGTCGAGCAGCGTCCCGCCGGCCTCGGCGAAGGAGATGAGCTGGTCGCGGGCCTCGTGCTCGTCGGTGTCGCGGCCCCACGTCATGGTGCCGAGTCCGAGGCGGGAGACCTTCAGGCCGGTCGCGCCGAGCCGTCGCTGCTGCATGGAGGCGAGCGTAGCCACGGGTGCTGCACGGAGCAGGACGGACGCGCCCGTAGGCTCATGCCCCGTGATCGATCTCCTCAAGGCCGTGGTCCTCGGCGTCATCCAGGGTCTGACCGAGTTCCTCCCGATCTCGAGCAGCGCGCACCTGCGGATCTTCCCCGAGCTGTTCGGCTGGGGCGACCCGGGCGCGGC
>CAZDAO010000520.1:0-3262 GCA_964503015.1 uncultured Nocardioides sp.
GCCGGCCTGATCACGATCGAGGACGTCCTGGAGGAGATCGTCGGCGAGATCACCGACGAGTACGACGCCGAGGAGGTCGAGGTCGAGCACCTCGAGGGCGGCGCTATCCGGGTCTCCTCGCGCTACCCCGTCGACGACCTCGACGAGCTGGTCGGCTTCGCGGTCGAGGACGACGACGTGGACAGCGTGGGTGGCCTCATGGCCAAGCACCTCGGGAAGGTCCCGATCCCGGGCTCCGTGGTCGAGTGCCACGGCCTCCGGCTGGAGGCCGAGCGCGCCACCGGCCGCCGCAACAAGATCGAGGCCGTCCTCGTGTCGGTGCTGCCGGGCGACGACGACGCCGCCGCGAGCGACGCCGCGCCCGGCGTCAGCGCCTCCAGCCGGTGACGAGGACGTACTCCCAGCGCATCCGCCCCGACGCGTCGCGGAACTCCGCCGCGAGCCCGTCGAGGGCCTCGTCCAGGGCGGCGATCCGGTCGGGCTGGTCGGCCAGTCCCCGGTAGGCCATCAGCGTCGGGCCGTAGTTCTCGCGGAAGTAGGTGCGGAAGTCGGTCGGGCCGCCGAACGCGTCCACGTCGACGTGCGCGCGCCGGAAGTCCAGCTGCTCGACGCGGTCGCCCAGGAGGTCCCGCACGTGGCCCTCGTCGCCCCACAGTGGCGGCGGCTGCACCCCGGGGGGCGGCGGTGGCACGAACGGCTTCATCGTCGCGAACACCCGGCCGATGAAGCCCTCCGGCGTCCAGCTCACGAGCCCGAGCCGGCCGCCGGGGCGCAGCACGCGCACCAGCTCGTCGGCGGCGGCGCGGTGGTGCGGCGCGAACATCACGCCCACCGTGCTGAGCACCACGTCGTACGACGCATCGGGCCACGGCAGTGCCTCGGCGTCGGCGACGGCCCACTCGATGTCGAGGTCGGGGTGCTGGGTCCGGCCGGTGTCGAGGAGCTCGGGGGTGAGGTCCGAGGCCACCACGTGGGCCCCGGCGCGGGCTGCCGGGGCGGACGCGTTGCCGTTGCCGGCGGCGACGTCCAGGACGCGGTCGCCGGGCGTGATGTCGAGTGCGGCGACGACACGGTCGCCGAGGACCGGGATGATCTCGTCGGCGACCCGGGCGTAGTGCCCGGCGGCCCACATGGCCCGGTGCTTCTGCTTCAGAGCAGCGTCCGCGTCGACGGGCGCAGCGGTGGTGGTGCTGGTCATTCCGTGCTCCTTCCAGAGCTGTCCTGTGTGTGGAGAAGACGCTAGGAACGACGAGGCGACGGGACGAGTGAACGATCTGTACCACCTACGGGCACCGGCGTAGCGTGCGGTCATGGGCGCCAGCTACCGCCAGTTCTGCCCCGTCGCGAAGGCCATGGAGCTGCTCGACGAGCGCTGGACGCTGCTGGTCGTGCGCGAGCTGGTCATCGGCAGCGAGCGCTTCAACGAGCTGCGACGGGGGTTGCCGCGGATGTCGCCCACCCTCCTCTCGCGGCGGCTGCAGCAGCTCGTGCGTGCCGGCGTCATCATCCGGGAGGAGTCCGACGGCGAGGTCCGCTACCGGTTGACCGAGGCGGGCGAGGAGCTGCGGCCCGTCGTCGAGGCGCTCGGCACGTGGGGCACCCGGTGGATCCCCGACCTCGCCGACCCTGACCTCGACCCGAAGCTGCTGCTGTGGGACATGCACCGCAACGTCGACCACGCGCGGGTGCCGTCGCGGCGGACCGTGGTGGCCTTCGAGTTCGACGACGTCGAGGCCGGTCTGGCGCGTTGGTGGCTGGTGATCACCCCCGGGGACGTCGACGTGTGCGACGACGACCCCGGCGACGAGCCGGTGGCGCTGGTGCGGACCTCGCTGCGCACCTTGACCGAGGTCTGGCGCGGCGACAAGGCCTGGAGCGCTGCCCGGGCAGACGGGTCGATGCGGGTCGAGGCCCCCCGGGACGTCGCCGCCGCACTGCCGGGGTGGTTCCTGCTGTCGCCCTTCGCCGGCGTCCCGCGACCGCTCACTAGGCTGGCCCCATGAACGACCTGTCCGGGGACTTGAGCCCCGAGGACGCCAAGCTGGTGACCCTGGCGCGGGCGACCCGTGCCCGTGCGCGTGCCCGGGAGGGAGCCGCGGTCCGCGACCTCGACGGCCGGACCTACGCCGCCGCGAGCATCCGCCTCACGCACCTGCGCCTCTCCGCGCTCGAGGTGTGCGTCGCGATGGCGATCTCGTCGGGCTCCACGGGCCTGGAGGCGGCGGTCGTGCTCACCGACGGCGACCTCACCGACGTCCAGGCGGCGAGCGACTTCGCCGGCGCCGGGGTTCCGGTCCTGGTGGGCGACCCGACCGGCCGGATCCACACCCGGTCGAGCACCCACGCTCCCCATTGAGGCCGGCCTCGAGCGGCGTGTGACGCCGTTCACAAGGCACTCGCGGCCGGCGCCCGCGCCGCGCTAGCGTGGCGGTCGTGGCACAGCCTTTGGGGTGGGACGAGCACGAACGCGGCGTGAGCAGGCTCCGGAAGTCCTACGCCGCCCTGCCGCCGGGCGCGCCGGTGCGCCTGGCCAAGCGCACGAGCAACCTCTTCCGCGGCCGCCCCGAGCCCGGGACCGGCCTCGACGTCACCGGCCTGGATGGCGTGATCGAGGTGGACGGCGACGTCGCCGAGGTGCAGGGCATGTGCACCTACGAGCACCTCGTCGAGGCCACCCTCGCCCACGGGCGGATCCCGCTGGTCGTGCCCCAGCTCAAGACGATCACCCTCGGCGGCGCGGTGACCGGGCTGGGCATCGAGTCCACGAGCTTCCGCAACGGCCTGCCGCACGAGTCGGTCCTGGAGATGGACGTGGTGACCGGCTCCGGCGCGATCGTGACCACCAAGCCCGGCGACGACCTCTTCGACGCCTTCCCCAACTGCTACGGCTCGCTGGGCTACGCCACCCGGCTGCGGATCGAGCTCGAGCAGGTGCCGGCGTACGTCGCCCTGCGGCACGTGCGCTTCGACGACGCCGCGGCGCTCGCCGGGGCGGTCGCCCGGATCGTCGACGAGCAGGCGTGGGACGGCCAGCGCGTCGACGCCGTCGACGGTGTCGCCTTCTCGCCGGACGAGCTCTACCTGACCCTCGCCCGCTGGACCGACGAGCCCGGCCCGACCAGCGACTACACCGGCCAGCAGGTGTTCTACCGCTCGCTGCAGCAGCGGACCACCGACCGGCTCACCGTCCACGACTACCTCTGGCGCTGGTACACCGACTGGTTCTGGTGATCGCGGGCCTTCGGTGCCCAGCACCCGCACG
>CAZDAO010000521.1:0-3253 GCA_964503015.1 uncultured Nocardioides sp.
GCCGAAGCAGTGCGCGGTGACCTTCGCGCCGTTGGCGTGGGCGGCGTCGATCGCCGCGGCGAACGCCTCGGCCGGGAACGACGGCGCGAGGTCGCCCTTCTCGCGGGAGATCCAGTCGCCGACGAGCTTGATCCACCCGTCGCCGTTGCGCGCCTCCTGGGCGGCGTACGCCGCCAGCTCGGCCGGCTCGACCTCGTGGGCGTAGTTGCGGATGTAGCGCTTGGTCGCGGCGATGTGCCGGCCGCAGCGGATGAGCCGCGGCAGGTCGTCCCGGTCGTGGATCCAGCGGGTGTCGGCCGCGGAGCCCGCGTCCCTGATCAGCAGCGCTCCGCCGTCGCGGTCGGCGATCGCCTGCTGCTCGGTGGCCTCGTCGTCGGTCGCGCCGAAGTCATCGAGGCCGAGGTGGCAGTGGGCGTCGACGAGCCCGGGCACGATCCACCCCTCCGCCACGGTCTCGGCACCCGCCTGCGGCTCGAACGTGATCCGGCCGTCGACGACGTAAAGGTCGCGGGCCTCCCCGTCGGGCAGGACCGGTCCGCGGAAGCGCTGGGCAGTCATGGCACCGACCTTAGGGCCCGACCCGCCGCGGCCGCGCGGCGACTCAGAGGCGGTCGAGCAGCCACGACGGGCTGAGCACCTGGGCCGGGGCGACGTTGGCCGCCAGCACCCGGTCCGCGGTCACCACCACGACCCGACCACCGGCCTGCGCCGCGCGACGTGCCTGCGCCCGGATCTCGCTGTCCCCGTCGCGGGCGGCGTGGACCGTCGTGACGTGCCCGTCGCGGCCGGCCCGGACCCCACCCTTGGCCTGGCCCTCGAGCACCAGCACCACCTCGTCGTACGGCGTGTCGGCGACGAGGAGGCGCTCGTGCAGCCGACGTGCCGCGCCGGCGCGGTCCTTCCACCACCCGTCGGGGACCGAGCCCACGACGTTGGCGCCGTCGACGACCAGGACCGAGACCATCGGTCCATCATCGCGCTAGTCCGACAGCACGAACTCGTCACCCCTCGTCACCGGTACGACGGAGCCGTCGGCGTGGATCCCGTCGATCTGCACCTCCGGGCTGCCGATGACGATGTCGACGTGGGTGTCGGACTGGTTGAGCCCCTGGGCCAGGCGCTGCTCCGGCGAGAGCTCCACCGTGCCGTCCATCGCGCTGGTGTAGCCCATCCCCCAGGCCACGTGGGACCCGACGTTCTCGTCGAAGAGCATGTCCTTGTAGACCAGCCCGGTCCGCGCCACGGTGGAGTCCGAGTCGACGATGGCGACCTCACCCAGGTGACGCGAGCGCGGGATCAGGTCGAACTGCGCCTGCACCTCCTCCTCGCCGCGCGAGGCGGTGGCGCCGGTGATCGTGCCGTCGCTGATCTCGAGGGCGAGGTCCTCGACCAGCGCCCCCATCGAGGCGAGGAAGAACGGCGCCGAGGTGCGCACGCGGCCCTCGGCACGGCGCCAGTCCGGGGAGATGAAGACCTCCTCGGTGGGCATGTTGGGCACGAACTCGACACCGTCGACGTTCTCGAGCGCGCCGCCCACCCACCGGGAGCCGGGCGCCATGCCGAGGGTGAGGTCGGTGCCGGGGCCGCGATAGCGCACGCGGTCGAAGCGGTGGCCGTTGAGGATCTCGGCGCGGGCCCGGAGCTTGGCGACGTGCGCCTGCCACGCGGCGACCGGATCGGCCTGGTCCAGGCGCATCGCCACGGCCACCGCGTCCCACAGCTGCGCGAGGTCGGCGACGCCCACGCTGTCGGCCCAGCCCGGAGTGGGGGCACCGACCACCGTCCAGGCGACCTGGTTGGTCACGATCAGCGGCATCACCTGCTGGATCAGGTCGAGGGGCGCCGACTTCGCCAGGCGCGTCGGGTCGAGCCCCTCCATCAGCGCGGGGTGGGGGTTGCCGGTGAGGCTGATGAGGGCCGGCCTGCTGTCCTTCCACGCCCGGACCTGGGCGAGCTCGTGGTCCTGGGAGACGCCGAGCTGGTCCTCGGGGCCATGGGCGACGGCAGCCCGCTGCACGTGGGGGTCGACGTAGTCGATGCGCACCCGCGAGGCCCCCACGCGGTACGCCTCGTCGGCGATCGCCCGCGCCGCGGCCGCCTGCTCGGGCAGGCCGTTGATGACGACCTCCTGGCCCGGCTGGACGTTGACGCCCACGCGGACCACGAGACGGGCGTACTTCTCCAGCAGGTGGTCGAACGGCTCGGTCATGGACTCACTCAACCAGCCGGCGGGGCTGCGGAGAAGATGCGCGGGTGTCGACGCGTCCGACCCGGACAACATGGGAAGGTCCGGGCCACCTGGTGGCTCGGATGCTCCACGATCCCGCGGGAGTCCCCGGATACATCCGGGGACCGCCACCGTCATTTCAGGAACTGGGAGAAGTCCTTCGGGAGGTTGAGCTGCTCGGCGGCCTTCTCGTAGTCGACCTCGGCGCCGTCGGGGTTCCCGAAGGGGTTGCCGGCCTTCTCGGCGGCGGCGGCCTTCTCGGCGGCCTTCTGCTGGGCGGCCTTCGCGGGGTTGCCCGAGACGCGCTTCTTGCCCTTCTTGCCCTTCTGCGGCTGCTGGCGGGCGCCGGCGCGCTTGCCGCCGCCCAAGCCCGGCATCCCCGGCATGCCGGGCATCCCGGGCACACCACCACCGCGCGCCATCTGCTCCATCATCTTGCGCGCCTCGAAGAAGCGGTCGACGAGCTGGTTGACGTCGGAGACCTGGCGGCCGGAGCCCTTCGCGATCCGGGCCCGGCGGGAGCCGTCGATGATCTTGGGGTTCTCCCGCTCGGCGGGCGTCATCGACTGGATGATCGCCTGGATGCGGTCGATCTCGCGCTCGTCGAAGTTCTCGAGCTGGTCGCGGAACTGCCCCATGCCGGGCAGCATCCCCATGATCTTGGTCATCGAGCCGAGCTTGCGGATCTGCATCATCTGCTGGAGGAAGTCCTCCAGCGTGAAGCCGCCCTTGGTGCCGAGCTTCTCCGCGGCCTTCATCGCCTGCTCGGAGTCGAAGGCCTTCTCCGCCTGCTCGATCAGGGTGAGCATGTCGCCCATGTCGAGGATGCGCGACGCCATGCGGTCGGGGTGGAACAGGTCGAAGTCGGCCAGCTTCTCGCCGCTGGCGGCGAACATGACCGGCTTGCCGGTGATCGACCGGATCGAGAGCGCCGCACCACCGCGGGCGTCGCCGTCGAGCTTGGTGAGCACCACGCCGTCGAACCCGACACCGTCGAGGAACGCCAGTGCGGTCGTGACCGCGTCC
>CAZDAO010000522.1:0-3236 GCA_964503015.1 uncultured Nocardioides sp.
TCGAGATGTCGCTGTAGCCGCCGGTGGACACGCCGTCGATGGTCGCGCCCAGCGGGCGTACGTCGCAGGTGACGTCCGGGACGAGCAGCAGCGAGGAGTGGCCGCCGGAGACCAGCATGGCCAGGCTCGGCTCGGGCAGCGGCCCGTGCTCGAGCTGGTCGACCGCGACGTGCGCGGCGAGGTGGTTGACGCCGTAGATCGGCTTGCCGAGCCCCAGGGCGAGCGCCTTGGCGCTGGCCACGCCGACGAGCAGCGCCCCGGCGAGACCGGGGCCGCTCGTGACGGCGACGGCGTCGATGTCGGTCAGGGCGATCCCCGCCGTCTCGGCGGCCCGCTCGATCGTCGGCACCATCGCCTCGAGGTGCGCCCGGCTGGCCACCTCCGGCACGACGCCGCCGAAGCGGGCGTGCTCCTCCACACTGCTGGCGACCGTGTCGGCCAGGAGCGTGTGACCACGGACGATCCCGACCCCCGTCTCGTCGCAGGAGGTCTCGATGCCGAGGACGAGCGGCTCGTCAGTCATGGGTGGTCGTGGTCTGGGGACGTGCGGCCCCGGGGAGCCAGCGGCACATGACCAGCGCCTCGGAGCCGTCGCGGTAGTAGTGCGGGCGGACGTCGATCACGCTGAACTGGCGGGCGACGTAGAAGCCGAGGGCCTCGGCGTTGCGCACGCTGACCTCCAGCAGCATCCGCGAGGCGCCCTCGGTGTCGACCAGGGCGGCCTCGAGCAGCTCGGAGGCGATGCCGGTGCGCCGCGACTCCGGGCGTACGGCGATGCGGAGCAGGTCGACGATGTCGCCGGCCGTCATCGTCACGGCGTAGCCGGACAGGTCGCCGGCCACCAGGAACCGCCGGCCGGGTCCTTCGATCTCCTGACGGATCAGCTCCTCGCCCCACGCGTCGATCCCGAACAGATCGTGCTCGAGGGCGGTGAGGGCCGGGAGGTCGGCCAGGGTGGCGGGACGGATCACGAGACGGGCTTCCTGGGTGCGCCGGCGACCGCGTCGGGGCGCCGGAGGTAGAGGGGTTCGGGGTCGAGCAGCTCCACCAGCTCGGCGCTGACGCCGTGGGCCATCCAGCCGGCGCTGGGCCGGTCGGGGGCGATCGCCTGGGGGAACGCCTCAGGGTAGAGGCCGGGTCCGGCACCGGCCACGTCGGCGGTGGTGGCGACGTCGGCCGGTCGGGTGACGACCGGGCCCTCCAGGCGCGCTCCGTCGGCGTCGTAGGACGCGAGGTAGACCTCCTTGCGCCGGGCGTCGGTGGCGACCAGGAAGCTGCCTGCGGCCGCTCCGGTGCCGACGACCTCGAGCGCGATCGCGTCGAGGGAGCACACGCCGTAGACGGGGATGTCGAGCACGAAGCCGAGGGTGCGGGCGGTGACGAGGCCGACACGCAGGCCGGTGAACGGGCCGGGACCGACGCCGACGGCGATCGCGGTGAGGTCCTGCCGGACGATCCCCGCGTCGTCGAGCGCCCGCGCGATGAGGGGGGCGAGCTGCTCGCCGTGCTTCATCGGCTGCTCGGAGGAGTGCTCGACGACCACACGGTCGCCGTCGTGGAGGGCGACGGTCACCAGCGGTGTCGCGGTGTCGAAGGCGAGGAGCACGGCGTCGAGGCTACTTCCCGACGACCCAGCGGAGGGAAACGCGGCGGGGATCGAGCTCCTCGTCGGACGGGGCGTGGCCCACCGTCCGCTCGATGACCACCTCGAGCCGGGCGTCGGCGAGGCCCTCGGCCAGCCCGGCGCCCCACTCGACCACCGTGACCGCGGTGTCGAGCGAGGTGTCGAGATCCAGGTCGTCGAGCTCGTCGAGACCGCCGAGGCGGTAGGCGTCGACGTGCACCAGGTCGGGGCCCCCGACCAGGGAGGGGTGGACCCGCGCGATGACGAACGTCGGCGAGGTGACCCCGCCGCGCACCTGCAGGCCCTCCCCCAGCCCCTGGGTGAAGGTCGTCTTCCCGGCACCGAGCTCCCCGGTCAGCACGACCAGGTCGCCGGCGACCAGGCTGGCGCCGACGCGCGCGCCCAGCGCGCGCATGGTCTCCGCGTCGGGGGCGTCGAAGGTGGTGCCGAGCCAGAGCGCGAGCTCGACGTAGGGACTGGTCCGGCCGGTGACGACGAAGTCGTGGCGCTCCCAGAAGGCGACGGTGCCGGGCAGCTCCTCGCGCGCGACCACCACGACCGCCGAGCGGCCGGTCGCGGCGTCGACGGCCGCCTCGACCAGGGCGGTGGCGACGCCCCGGCCCTGGGCCTCCGGCGTCACACCGAAGCGGCGCAGCACCATCACGTCGTCGTGGACGTCGAGCACGACGCACCCGGCGGGCACCCCGTCGAGGGTGGCGAGCAGGCCGCCGCGCACCGAGAGCAGGCGGGCGATCGAGGCCTCGTCCTCGCCGAGCGCGTCGGCGGGTGGGTCGAGCGGCGGTCGCGCACCGAAGGCCTCCCGCACGACCGCGAGCACCTCGGCGGCCGCCTCCGGGCCGACCCGGCGTACGACGACGCTCACGACGCCACCCTCCCTTGAGCGAGCGAGAGGAGGTCGTCGAGCTCGGCCGTGACGTCCTTGTGCCGCTCGAGCAGCACCATGTGTCCGGCGCCCTCGCACTCCAGGAGGCTGGAGCCCGGGATCCGGCTGTGGAGCTTGCGGCTGTGCCCGACCCCGGTGATCCTGTCCTCGGTGCCGCAGATGACCGAGGTGGGGACCCGCCCGAGCGGCTCGAGGTGCTCGAACTTGTCGAGGGTCGCGAAGGCCGGGTAGAAGTCCGCGACCACGGCGAACGGTGTCGAGTCGAGCATCGAGTAGACGAACTCGACCATGCTCGCCGGCACGTCGTCGCCGAAGGCGTAGCGGTCGGTGACCACGTCGGCGACCGCGTGGCCCCACTTGCGGGCCTGGTCGACGAGCAGGTGACCGAGGTCGAGGGTGCGCACCGCCCGTCCGACGAACCGGCCGCCGAGGCCGAGGGGCAGCATCGGGAACAGGATGCGCCCCGGGTCGAGGCCGCCTGCCGTGGTCGAGATCAGGGCGGCGCCGACGACCTTGTCCCCGAAGAGCTCGGGGTAGTGCTCGGCGAGGGAGATGATGCTCATCCCGCCCATCGAGTGACCCACGACGACGCACCGGCCCGGCACCGTGTCCTCGATGACGCGCCGCAGATCGTGCCCGAGCTGCTCGATCGTGCAGTGGTCCTCCTCGGAGCGCGCCGAGCGGCCGTGGCTGCGCTGGTCGTAGAAG
>CAZDAO010000523.1:0-3230 GCA_964503015.1 uncultured Nocardioides sp.
TGATCGGTGCTATTATTGCAAGTCGAAAAACAAGAGGCGGCAGTGGTGTGCACCTCAAGAACCACATCGGCACCATCGCGGGGAAGTTGAAGGGGCTGATGATGCCCACCACGCCGAGCGGCACGCGCTTGGAGTGCACGTCGACGCCGGTCGAGGCCTCCTCGCTGTGCCCGCCCTTGAGCAGGTGGGAGATGCCGCAGGCGAACTCCACGACCTCCAGGCCGCGGGCGATCTCGCCCATCGCGTCGGAGTGCACCTTGCCGTGCTCGCTGGTGATGATCGCGGCGAGCTCCTCCTTGCGGCTGTTGAGCAGCTCGCGGAAGGCGAACATCACCTGCGTACGTCGCGCCAGCGAGGTCGTGCCCCACGTCCGGGCGGCGCGGGAGGCCGCGGCGATGACGTGGTCGGCGTCGGCGTCGCTCGCGAGCGCGACCCGGCCGGTCACCCGGCCGGTCGCGGGGTTGGTCACCTCCGCCCACCCGGTGGGGGAGCCAGTCAGCTCCCGGCCGTCGACCCAGTGCACGATGTCGGTGGTCATGTCCGCCATCCTGCTCGTCGTACGCCATCGCGACGGGTGTCGGATCGTAGGCTTTCGCTGCTGCGCTCGGACACTTCGTCACCCTGTCGCTGGGTAGGCTGCGCCCGTGGCCGAGGTGACGCCGGGCGTGACGCTGCAGGAGGCCCTCACCCTGCCCACGTTCCGCCAGGCCGCGCCCACGGTCGTGGCCGGAACCTCCGCGACGGACCGGCCGATCCGCTGGGTGCACGCGACCGAGCGGCCCGACGTGCGCGAGCTGCTGCGCCCCGGCGACCTGGTGCTGACGATGGGCACGGGCCTGCCCGCCGACGACGACGCGGCCGGGCTGTCCGCCTTCGTCGACGAGCTGGTCGACGTGGGCAGCGCCGGGGTGGTCGTCGAGCTCGGCCGCCGGTGGCGCTTGGAGCTCCCCGAGCCGCTCGTCGCAGCGTGTGAGCGACACGGGCTCCCGCTGGTCGTCCTGGCGCGGGAGACCCGGTTCGCGGCCCTCGCCCAGGAGGTCGGGGAGCGGGTGGTGGACCGCCAGCTCACCGAGCTGCGCGAGGCACAGCGGGTCCACGAGACCTTCACCGAGCTGAGCTTCTCCCAGGCCGGACCGGTCGAGATCCTGCAGGCCGTGCAGCGGCTCGCCGGTGGCCCGGTGGTCGTCGAGAACGCCCAGCACCGCCCCCTCGACTACTTCGCCGGCCCTGACGACACCGCCGGCTTCCTCGACGGCTGGCCGGCACGCTCGCGCCGGGTCGAGGTCGCCGGGCGCACCGGCTGGGACGCCGGCAACGGCTGGTTGGTGAGCCGGCTGGGGACGGCCGACCAGGCCTGGGGGCGTCTCGTCATCGGCTCCGCGACGGCGCCGTCGCAGCGCCTGGTCGCCGTGGCGGAGCGGGCGGCCGCGGCGCTCGCGCTGCACCGCCTGCACGACCGCGACCGCGGCACCCTGATGCGTCGTACCCACCTCGCGCTCCTCACCGGCCTGTGCGACGACCCCGGTTCGGAGGAGGTGCTGCGGCGCTGCGAGGTGGCCGGCTTCCCCGTCCGGCGGCGCCGCTTCATCGGAATCGTGGTCCGGCCCCGCATCGGTACGGCGACCCCGGCCGACCTCGACGAGGTCGCCGCCGCCGTGGTCCGGGCGGCCCACGGCCTCCGCCTGCCCGCCCTGGTCTGCGAGGTCGAGCGTGACCTGCGGGTGCTCGTCTCCGCCCCCGCGGCGGCCGACGCCGACGGCCTGGTCGACCGCCTGGCGGGCCGGGTGCTGCCGCACCACGACGTCGTGCTCGCCGCGGGGCGGGTGGCCGACGACCGGGACGGCATCGCGCGCTCGGTGACCGAGGCCGGCCAGGTCGCCGACGCGGCACCGCAGACCAGGCGCGAGCACGACCCCGACGTGCACCGGCTCGCCGACCTCCACCTGCGCGGGCTGCTCGCCCTGCTCGGGGAGGACGAACGGGTGCGGCTGTTCGTCGACCGGGAGCTGGGGCCGCTCAAGCGGCACGACCGCGCCGAGGGGTCCCGGACCGAGCTGCTCGCGGCGCTGCGGGCGCTGCTGCTCCACCCGTCGAGCAAGACCGACGCGGCGGCCAGCCTGCACCTGTCCCGCGCGGCGTTCTACGACCGGCTGGCCCGCATCGAGTCGGTCCTCGGCGCCGACCTCGACGACCCGGACGTCCGCGTCTCGCTGCACGTCGCCCTCGTGGCGGACGAGCTCTCCAGTGATCCCCGGCTGACCGGGGATCGCTGAACTTGTCGGCCCGTGCACGGCCTGACAAGTTCAGCGAGAGCCTGACAAGTCGGCGCGACGGCCGCCGGATCGTCCGACTCGCACCCGAACTGCCGACAGATCGTCGGCCCGCCCGCGGGCGACGGCTGGGACGATGAGCAGGTGTTCCGCGTGCTCGACGTGTCCGCTCCCGTGCCGACCACCCCGCTCGCCCCCGCGACGGTGGTCGACGGAGCCCCCGAGGCCGGCTCCCGCGCCCTTGCCGCCGTGTCCGGCGTCGAGCTCGGCGTGTGGGAGATGACCCCCGGCACGGCCACCGATGTCGAGGTCGACGAGGTGTTCGTCGTCCTCTCCGGGTCGGCCACCGTCAGCTTCGAGGACGGCGAGCGCGTCGACCTCGTGCCCGGCACGGTCGTCCGCCTCCGCGCGGGCGAGCACACCACCTGGGTCGTCCGCGAGACCCTGCGCAAGATCTACGTCGCCTGAGGAGACCCATGACCGACACGATCCGCAACTACGTCGACGGCGAGCTCGTCGAGTCCGCCACCACGGACTTCATCGACCTCGTCGACCCGACCACGGGCCGGACCGACGGCCGCTCGCCCGTCTCCACCCGGGAGGAGGTCGACGGCGCGTACGCCGCCGCGGCTCGTGAGTCGGAGGCCTGGAAGCGGCTGACCCCCGGGCGCCGTCAGGGGCTGCTGCTCGACCTCGCGAGCGCGATCGCCGAGCGCCGCGACGAGATCAGCGAGGTGCAGGCGCGCGACACCGGCCAGCCGATCCGCTACATCGCCAGCGAGGAGGTCGACCAGGGCGTCGACCAGCTGCGCTTCTTCGCCGGCGCCGCTCGGCTGCTCGAGGGCAAGTCCGCAGGGGAGTACCTCGAGGGCCACACCTCCAGCATCCGCCGCGAGCCGATCGGCGTCGTCGGCCAGGTGACGCCGTGGAACTACCCCCTGCTGATGGCGGTGTGGAAGA
>CAZDAO010000524.1:0-3225 GCA_964503015.1 uncultured Nocardioides sp.
ATCGTGGAGCTGCGGGGAATCGAACCCCGGTCCTCGAGCGCCGAACCAGGTCTTCTCCGGGTGCAGTCTGTGCTGTCGCTTTTCTCGGCCCCGGCGCTCGCACAGACACGTCGCCGACAGGCCCAGTCAGGATGAAGTCCCGGTCACCCCTCCTGACAGAGAGTGACCAGCAAGTCTCCTAGATGAGGCCTGGGTCCGGGACGGAGACGGATGCCCGGTCAGACCCTTCGATCACTGCTCAGGCAGCGAGAGCGAAGTCGTTGCGCTTGGAGTCGGCAACTATGGATTTCCAGCGATCGTTTACGAGATGACGCTGGCTTCTCGACCCGCTTCCCCTGGAACTAACGTCCCAAGTCGAAACCGATCAGCCCCTCTGAACTTGTCAATGACCACAGTCTACGGGTTCCAACCGAGCCACGCCCACCGGTATTCCGCAGGTCAGGCGCACCCGTGCTGCGGCCGGCGAGGCAGCGCGCGTCAGGCCGAGGACGGGCCGACGGCCGGCTCGTCCGGCTCGTCCGCCTCGTCCCGGCCGTGGTGCAGGCGCACGCGGGTGATCCGGTGGCCGTCCAGCTCGGCCACCTCCAGCACGTGGTCGCCGACGGGCACACGGTCGCCGAGGTCGGCCATCCGGGCGAGGCGGTGCAGGACGTAGCCGGCGACGGTCTCGTAGGGCCCGTCCTCGAGCTCGACACCGGTCCGCTCGCCGAACTCCTCGATGGTGATGCCGGCGTCGACGGTCGCGGGGTCGGCCGAGGCGTCGACCTCGGCGTCACGGTCGTACTCGTCCTGGATCTCGCCGACGAGCTCCTCCATCAGGTCCTCGAGCGTCACGATGCCGTCGGTGCCGCCGTACTCGTCGACGACGAGCGCGATGTGCGCGCCGAGGCGGCGGAGCTGGTCGATGGACGGCAGGACCCGGTTGGTGCGCGGGAGCACCGGCAGCTCCCGGACGATGTCGGCGACGGTGAGGTTGCGCTCGTCGGCGTGGCCGAGGATGTCACGCAGGTGGAGGTAGCCGAGCACCTCGTCGAAGGACTCTCCCGTGACCGGGTATCGCGTGTAGGGCTCGGCGGAGATCACCGCGACGGCGCTCGCCAAGGGCAGGTCGCCGCGCAGGAACACCACGTCGCCGCGCGGCTTCATCACCTCGCTCAGCGACCGGTCGCCGGCCTCGAAGACGTCGTCGACGATCTTGCGCTCGTCCTCGGGGATGTCCTCGTGGCCCGAGATCATCATCCGCAGCTCCTCCTCGTCGACCTCGTCGCCCGCAGCGTCGGGGTTGCCGCCGAGGAGGCGCACGAGGGCATCGGTGGAGACCGAGAGGAGCCAGATCACGGGGGTCATGACCTGCGCGAAGCGACCCAGCGGCGGTGCGAAGAGGCGTGAGACCTGCACCGAACGCTGCAATGCGATGCGCTTGGGCACGAGCTCGCCGAGGACCAGGGAGAGGTACGACACCACGAGCGTGACGACCACCAGCGAGACGGTCTCGGGGGCGGGGACGCCGAGGGTCTCGAAGCCCGGCGCGAACGACGGAGCCAGCGTCGAGGCGCCGAACGCGGCCGAGAAGAACCCGGCGACGGTGACGCCGATCTGGACCGCGGAGAGGAAGCGGTTGGGGTCGCGGGCCAGGGAGGCGACGGCGTGGCCGCGACCCCCCTCGGCCTCGAGCCGGTCGACCTGGGCCGAGCGCAGCGACACCAGCGCGAGTTCGGTCGCGGCGAAGACACCGCCCATCAGCACGAAGGCGAGGACGAGCAGGACGTCGACCCAGGTTCCGGAATCCACGCCCCTCACCGTAGCGACGGGCGCGAACTCAGCAGGAGCTCACCGGCCCAGGATCGCCGCGCCCACCGCGGCCACGGGGTAGCCGGGCGGCACCATGCTCAGCCGGTCGGCCAGGCCCAGGGAGGCCAGGAACGGCGACCCCTCCCCCAGCACCTTCAGCTGCTCGACCACCGCGAGGCGCAGCGGCTCACCGACCTCGGTCACGCCGCCGCCCAGGACGATGCGCTCGGGGTCGATGGTCAGGCCCAGCATCCGGATCGCGCTCGCCACCCCCCAGCAGAAGCGGTCCCGCACGGCGAGCGCTGCCGGGTCGCCCGACTCCGCGGCCGAGAAGAGCGCCGCTGCCGGCCACCTCTCGGTGGTCGGCCACGCCTGCGAGAGGGCGGCGCCGGACGCGATGGTCTCCAGGCAGCCGCGCTGGCCGCAGCCGCACCGCGCGCCCTCGGGGTCGACGGGGACGTGCCCGATCTCGCCCGCCGCGCCGTGCTCCCCGCGACGCAGGCTGCCCCGCATCACCAGGCCGGCCGCCAGCCCCGTGCCGACGCTGAGGTAGACGACGTCGTCGGCCCCGACCAGGTCACGCGCGGCGAGGGCGGCCGCGTTGACGTCGTTCTCGATGACGACCGGCACGCCGAGCCGGTCCGACAGCAGGTCGCGCAGGGGCAGGTCGTCCCCGTTGACGTCGAGGTTGACCGCGTGGCGCAGGATGCCGCGCTCCCCGTCGACGAGACCGGGTACGCCGACGCCGACACGTCCGTCGAGCGACAGGCCGGTCGAGCGGCGCAGCGCGTCGAAGACCCGGGCTGCGGTGGCGGTGACGCCGTCGGCGCCGAGCACGGTCGACTCCCGCACCTCTGCGAGGATCGTGCCGTCGGTCTCGAGGACCACCCCGTGGGTCTTGGTCCCGCCGATGTCGAGCCCGACCGTCCGCGTCCCTGCCCGTACGGCACTCACCGCGTCCACCCTGCCTCTCGCAACGTCTCGACCACCGCGGCGACGCCCGGAGCGGACGACCCACGCGTGCAGATCCTGGCAAGCCCGCCGGCGTACGGTCCCGGCCAGCCCCACTCGACGACCACCACCGTGCGGCCCTCGTCGGCCAGCCGGTCCAGCAGGGCCAGGACCTCCGGGCGGCGGTGCGCGTCGCGCACCTGCACGACGAGGGGTACGCCGTCGGGCAGGCCGTCCGGCGCTGCGGGGTCGAGCGTGACGTCCGGTCGCAGGCCCCACGCGACGTCGCCGACCGCGATGTTGGCCGTGGTCGCGACGCTGACGACCATGGCGCCGGTCAGGTCCGGGAGCGTGCCCTCGAGGAGGAGCGCGCCCACGGCGGCCCCGGCCTGGCGCAGCCGGTCGGGCGGCCCGCCCTCGCCTGCCGCGGACGCCTCCAGGGCGGCCACGCGGGCGGCGGCCTCGGCCAGCCGGGAGCGGTCG
>CAZDAO010000525.1:0-3222 GCA_964503015.1 uncultured Nocardioides sp.
GTCATGGTGATGACGATGGTGGCGTTGACGCCGGCGGTCTGGGGTGTGGCGTCGACGGGGTAGCGCTCGATGTACTCGATGAGCGCCTCGCCGAGGCGGCGCCGCAGGGGCTTCCAGCCACCGGTCTCGTCGCGCAGCTCGTCCTCGGTGTGGCGGGCTGGGTTGGCCAGCGCGATCAGGTGCCGCTTGAACATCGCGCCGACGTGGGAGGGCAGGGAGAACCGTCCGTGGCAGCGACCGGTGCCGTCGTCGACCATCTCGAAGTCGGCGGTCGCGTCGGCGCGGGCCTCCTCCCTCGCCAGCGTCTTGGCTTCCTGCGCCTCGCCGAGCTCGGGGGCGACCACGTCGAGGATCCGCCGGCCGAGCCGGCGCAGCGCCTTGGCGTCGTGCTCGGCCGCGGCGGCGAGGAGGTGGTCGCGGGCCTGCGCGCGGGCCGAGGGATCGATGATCCGGGTCGCCCCGTGGCTGGTGCGGACGGACGTGGGGATCGCGTCGACGGCCGCGACGATGACCCGGGCCTGCTCCACCCGCAGCCGCCCATCCGCGAGCGCCTGGCCGGTGGGAGCGTGCACGGGCTCCTCGAGAGCACGCCCGAGCCGCGTCAACCGCGCCGCTTCGGCGTGGGTGTGCCCGCTGCGTGCGGCCCACCACTGGTGGGTGTGCCGCGCGCCTGTGGCGTCTCCGAGCCGTCGGCGGTCGGCCTCGGCCGCCGCCCGGCACAACTCCCGGGTCAGGCGGCTCGATGCGCTCGTCAGCGCGTCGAGCACACGCACGACGTCGCCGTCACCGAGCGACATCTCTCCCAGCTCAGCCAGGTCGGTGAGCGTCGCGTCCACCCGTGCCAGCACCTGGCGCACGACCGGCGAATCCTCCGGTTGCGTGCCCGGGGCACGCCACCCGCCGTCGTGGAACGGTTCCGCAGGCACTGCGCTCACGTCACTGCCCCTTCCGCACCCCTCGTGGGCGCGTCGACAACTACGGTCGTGGGCCGGGTATCAGTGAGGTGTGTACAGCCGGATCATCGGCGTCAGGGAGGGCCCGAGCTCGCTCGCTCGAATGCTTCGATCTTATGCGTCGCCACCGACAACGAGGGTCGCGTGAAGTTCAAAGTCGTGGACTCCTCGCGTGCGTGCGCGGGGTGTGCCCTTGCCGTGGTCGGAAGCCCGCTGCACAAGCGGCGGAAAGACCCAACAGCGGGGCGCGTTCAAATAGCGGTGCAATCGTGGGTCTAGTCGAACCGACCGTCAGAACCCTCAAGGTGTGGCGGTGGCGCGGGCAGGTCCAAGACGCGCGAGTGGCGCAGGCGCCACACGAGGTACGCCGTTCCAAGGCGTGTGCGCCCATAGCCCTCGAACGGGTCGAACCCGAGGGTCGCGTTCACGGTCTCGAGGCGCGACTGCATCGTGCTGTGGTGCACGCCGGCTTCGCGAGCTGCCTGCCGCAACGAGTGCGATCGGACCACCGCAGCCAAGGTCTCCGCGCCCCACGCATAGGCCATCACCGCGTCGACCAGCGCGACGTCGGGCTGGAAGGAACTGTCCGGCGCGTCGGCGAGCAGCCCGATCAGTCCGCCGAAGTCGTCGGCTAGGACCGACCCGATGGCCGGCGGATCGCACAGCCGCAGCGCGACGAGAGCTGTGCGGAACGAGTGATGGAGGTCCTCCACCTCGGTGGCCACGCCAACCCCGCTGGGTACAGCGGTCACGCCGTGGGCACTGGCCGGTAGGACTAGCGCGTGGATTGCACCGAAACGCGTTGCAACGACGTCCTCGGGGCCCTGGGGGTGCTCGGGCCATACGGCGAAGAGCGGCGCACAGACCACTCTGTAGCGCGTTCCCGGACGCAGTCCGAGGGTGATCGCCGAGACGCAGCGGGACTGAACGTCCACGTCGGGATCCAGCAGCAGGCTCAGGTCGCGCCGGTGGTCGCTCTCACGCCCGCGGCCGTGCCGCATGCGGACCGCCAAGGCGAGTCGCTCCAGCACGATGGCGTCGTTGGGCTGCCGCGCCCCGTACCGCTCCAACCACACTGTTAGTCCGTCGCTCACATCCTGTTGGAAGGCCGGGTCCACCTCCGGTCGTACGTCGTCCGCGTGATGGCCGCGGGGATCGATGCGCACGGTCCGGGCCGGCGTCTCCGAGTGGAAGCCAGCGACGCAGCCAGCGAGCGATGCTGCAGCGGCAAGCAGCGCGCGTGTGTTGACGTTGCCGACCATGAGCTCGTCGAAGCAGGCGATGACGCGCAGCCCGAGGCTCGCGCTCGGGTCGAGCCGGGCAATGCGGCCGAGCAGCTCCTGCACGACGACCTCCTTCTGCGAGCGAGCGTAGTCCGGTTCTCAGTCGGCGATGATCCGCTCGACCCAGTCGTTCCTGGCGCGGATCATGGCGCGGCCGACCGAGGTATGGGCGGCGAAGATGTCGCATGCGTGGAAGGCCCCCGACCACACGTGCAGCTCCGCATCGCCGCCCGCACGCCAGATCCCGTCCGCGTAGGCAATCGCCTCGTCGCGGAAGATCTCGGCGGCACCCACGTCGATGAACGCCGGAGGCAGGCCCGAGAGGTCCCTTGCGCGGGCGGGGGCGGCGTATTCTGACACCCCCTCGGTGCCGCGGGCGTCGCCGAGCAGAGCAGTCCAGCCGGTCTCGTTGCTGACGCGGTCCCACACGCCGATACCGTCGAACTGATGGGTCGAGGCGGTGGTGCCGCGGTCGTCGAGCATGGGGTAGTCGAGAACCTGACCCCGTAGCGCCGGTCCGTTCCGGTCGCGGGCTGCGAGCGCAAGGCCTGCTGCGAGCCCACCTCCCGCGCTCGCTCCTGCGACCACGAGGCGGTCACGCCGCAAGCCCCAATCGCTCGCACGCGAGGCAGCGGCCTCGAGCGCGGCGTACATGTCGTCGAAGGGTTGGGGGTGCCGGTGCTCCGGTGCCAGCCGGTACTCCACCGTCACGAGGACCGCGCCGAAGTCGGACACCCAGTCGAGAACCAGGTCGATCCCGCTGAAGCGGTCTCCGAACATCAGCCCGCCCGAGTGCGCATAGACCACCCCCGGGCGCTCACCAGGCACATCCTTGGGACGCAGCACCGACACGGCGACCTCGTGCCCGTCCGGAGCAACGACCACGTCGTCGGTGCGGACGATGCCCTTGGCGAAAAGGAGGTCCTCGAGGGGCGGGGCGGCGTAGGACACGCGCATAAAGGCGATGAGGTCGGGCGTGATCGTCG
>CAZDAO010000526.1:0-3220 GCA_964503015.1 uncultured Nocardioides sp.
GCTCGAGGTGCGAGGCGGGCAGCATCACGCACACGGCGTACGTGCGGGGGAACAGCCGCAGCGCGGCCACCTCGGTGGCGATGCCGTTGGTGGCGCAGACGACCGGTGTCGCGACGGGGGCGTGGCGGCGCAGGTCGTCGAGCGCGCTCGCGGCCTGGTGCGACTTCACGGCCAGCACGACGACGGTGTCGTCGGTCCACGCGACGTCGGCCGCGGTGTCGGTCGCCGGCGCGTCCACGACGTGACGGCCGTCGCCCGCGTCGAGTACCAGCCCGTGCTCGCGGATGGCCTCGAGGTGGGCACCGCGCGCCACGAGCGTGACCTCCCGTCCCGACAGGGCCAGGCGAGCGCCGACGACTCCACCGACGGCTCCCGCGCCGTAGACGACGTACCTCATGTCCACGACCCTACGAGGAAGGCGAGGGTGCTTCAGGGGGCGGGCCGCCAGGCGGGGTCGCGGCCGATGAAGCCCATCAGCCGGTCGACGACCGGCGCGTCGTCGGACACCGGCACTGCGGGGCCGTACTGGCCGGAGTCGCGGAGGAGCGACTCGATGGCTCGCATGCCTGCGAGCATCGTCGCCGCCTCGTCCTCGTCGAGCGCGGGGTCCAGGCCGCCGGCGCGGGCGAGGTCCCAGGAGTGCATGAAGACGTCGGCGGTGTAGAAGCGGTCGACCGCGTCGGCGAGGCGGTGCGTGCCGGCACGGGGGTGGGTGAACGACTCGTCGCCACGCTCCTCGACGAGCGCCTGCACGGCGTCGGCCTGGTGCTGCCAGGCGGCACGCGGGTCGCCGCTGACGGGAGGTCCCGGCGGCAGCTCGACGCCGCCACCGGCGAGGAACCCGGGGAACCAGTCGACCAGGTGGGCGACGACGTCTCGCGCGGTCCACCCGTCGACGGGGGAGGGGGCCGACCAGTCGGCGGTCTGCGCGACCAGCCGGCCGAAGTCCCCGGCGACCATCGCGTGGCGGTCGGCCGGGGTCTCCGGGAGCGCCATCAGAGCGCGCCGTCGGCGAGCAGCCGGTCGATGGCGGCGTAGCCGTCGTTGACGCCGACCTCCATGCCGCTGCGGAGCCAGGCGTCGCGGTCCTCGAAGGAGTCGCACAGGCTCACGGCGTGGAGCCGGGTGCGGCCGTCGCCCAGGTCCTCGAAGGTCATGGTCTCCAGCGAGACGCCGTCGGGCATGCCGTCCCAGGTGAAGGTCTGGACGATGCGGTCCTCGCGCACCGTGTGGAAGCAGCCGTGGAAGGACGTCTCGAAGTCCTCGCGCCCGTCGCTGCCGCGGGCGGTGTAGCTCCAGCTGCCGCCGTCGCGGGCGTCCCAGTGGGTGATGTCGGCGCCCACGCCGTCCGGACCGATCCACTGGGCGTAGACCTCGGGGTCGGTGTGGGCGCGGAACAGCTGTGCGGGAGTGGCGGCGAAGTCGCGCCAGATGTGGATCGCGGGGACCTTCTCGTCGGCCTCGATGGCGGCTTCGGCGTAGCGGGTCGTGGGGTCGGTGGACTGCGCGGTCATGATGCGGTTCCTTCCTGCGGGTGGGTGGTGGTGCTGGCGGTGGGGTCGTCGGCGTCCTGCATCCGCGCGAGCACGGCGTCGAGGCGCGCGTAGCGTGCCTCGGCCTGTCGGCGGTAGCGCTCGATCCAGGCGGTCATCAGGTCGAACACCTCGGCTTCCAGGTGCACCGGCCGGCGCTGGGCCTCCCGGGTCCGGGTGACCAGGCCCGCCTCCTCCAGCACCTTGAGGTGCTTGGAGACGGCCTGGAGGCTGACGTCGTACGGCGCTGCGAGGTCGTTGACCGTGTGGTCGGCCTCCGTCAGCCGCGCCACCATGTCGCGCCGGGTGGGGTCGGCGAGGGCGGCGAAGACGCGGGAGAGCTGGTCGGTCACGATGCACCTTCTTCAACTGATTGGTTGAATACAAGGTAGGACGGCCGCGCGCCTTTGTCAATCATCAGGTTGAACACCGGCGGCACGCGGAGCGCGCTGGGCGGCCCGGGTGATACACCCCCATTAGGATCGGGGCGTGCGCCTGCGGATCGACTGTGCCTACGACGGCGCCGACTTCTCCGGCTGGGCCGCCCAGCCAGGGCTCCGCACCGTCCAGGGCACCCTGGAGGCCGCTCTGGTCACGGCGCTGCGCCTGCCGGAGGTCCGGGTCACGGTGGCCGGGCGCACGGACGCAGGCGTGCACGCGCGCGGCCAGGTCGCCCACCTCGACGTCGAGCCCGCCGTGGTGACGGCGTCCGCGGGTCGGTCGAGCGACCCGTCGCTGGACGCGCTGGCCCGCCGGGTCGACGGCATCCTCCCGCCCGACCTGCGCGTACGGCGGGTGCGCGAGGCGCCGCCGGGCTTCGACGCCCGGTTCTCGGCGGTCTGGCGGAGGTACGCCTACCGCGTCGCCGACGCGCAGCAGCTGGCCGACCCGCTGGTGCGCGGCTTCGTGCTGACCTGGGGACGGCGCCTCGACGTCGACGCGATGAACGAGGCGTCCGCGCCCCTGGTCGGGCTGCGGGACTTCGCCGCGTTCTGCAAGCAGCGCGAGGGCGCCACCACGGTGCGCACCCTGCTCGAGCTCGCCTGGCGCCGCGACGAGGCCGGCCTCGTCGTCGGCGACGTCCGCGCCGACGCGTTCTGCCACAACATGGTCCGGGCGCTGGTCGGCAGCCTCCTCGCCGTCGGCGAGGGCCGCAAGCCGGTCGGCTGGCCCGCCGAGGTGATGGCCGAGCGGCGGCGCGACTCCGGCGTGCGCGTCGTGCACGCCCACGGCCTCACGCTGGAGGAGGTCGGCTACCCCGACGACACGGAGCTGGCCGCGCAGGCCGACCGTGCCCGAGCCCGACGAGAGGCGATCGATGCCTGAGCACTACTTCTCCGCCGACCCCGCCGTGCCGTTCGAGCGGGAGGCCTTCACCGCCGAGCTGTGGGGCCACGAGCTGACCTTCGAGACCGGCTCCGGCGTGTTCAGCCGCGGCCACCTCGACCACGCGACCGCCGTGCTCTTCAAGGAGCTCGAACCGCCGGCGCAGGGCCAGTTCCTCGACCTCGGCTGCGGCTACGGCGTCATCGGGCTCGCCATCGCGCGGGCCGTCCCGCTCGCCAACGTCACGGCCGTCGACGTCAACGAGCGGGCCCTGCTGCTGGCCAACGACAACGCCCGCGCGGCACGGCTCGACTCCCGCTTCGTCGCGTGCACCCCCGAGCAGGTGCCGGGCAACCAGGTCT
>CAZDAO010000527.1:0-3211 GCA_964503015.1 uncultured Nocardioides sp.
CGCCGGTTGCGCTTGACGTCCACGTTGTTCGTGCCGACCAGCCAGGCGTCGCCGGAGCGGCCGATGATCCGCGCGACCCGGCCCGGCAGCTCCACCCTGCGCGTGCCGTCGACGAAGACGTCGCCCCACGACCCGTCCTCGATGTGCGGAACCGCGATGTCGGCGCCGCGGGTGAGCCGCTGCGGCTGCAGGTCCACGGTCGGCGCGGCCGCCTGTGCGGGCGCCACGAGCGTGAGCGCGGTGGCGAGTGCGGTCGTCATGGCGGCCAGCACGAGGCCGGCGGTGCGTGAGTGACGCATGGTCTTCCCCTCGATGTCTGCGGTGTCGTCAGGGAGACGTCGTGGGGCGCCGGGAGGTTGCGTACGTCCGGGGAGGAATCTGGTTCGCGGCCGCCGGAGCCCCGCACCTATCCTTGCGCCCATGACTGGCCGCCTCCTCCGCATGTCGACCCTGTTCGTGCGCACCCTGCGCGACGACCCCAACGACGCCGAGGTGCCGAGCCACAAGCTGCTGGTCCGTGCGGGCTACATCCGCCGCAACGCGCCGGGCATCTACACCTGGCTGCCTCTGGGCCTGCGGGTGCTCCGCAAGATCGAGGACATCATCCGCGAGGAGATGGACGAGATGGGCGCCCAGGAGCTCTCGTTCCCGGCCCTGCTGCCCAAGGAGCCCTACGAGGCGACCAACCGCTGGACCGAGTACGGCCCCAACATCTTCCGCCTCCAGGACCGCAAGGGCGCCGACTACCTCCTCGGCCCCACGCACGAGGAGATGTTCACCCTCGTGGTGAAGGACCTCTACTCCTCCTACAAGGACCTGCCGCTCTCGATCTACCAGATCCAGACCAAGTACCGCGACGAGGCGCGTCCGCGTGCCGGCCTGCTGCGCGGGCGCGAGTGCATCATGAAGGACTCCTACTCCTTCGACGTCGACGACGCCGGGCTCGAGGAGTCCTACCAGAAGCATCGCGACGCCTACATCCGCATCTTCGACCGGCTCGGCTTCGAGTACGTCATCGTCAAGGCCACGTCCGGCGCGATGGGCGGCTCGGCGAGCGAGGAGTTCCTCGCCAAGGCGGAGGTCGGCGAGGACACCTATGTCCGCTGCACCCACTGCGACTACGCCGCCAACGTCGAGGCGGTCACCGTGCCCGCGCCCGCCCCGGTGTCGTACGACGGCGTGCCCGCGGCCCACGCCGAGGACACGCCCGACACCCCCACCATCGACAGCCTGGTCGACCACCTCAACGCCGCCTTCCCGCGTGAGGACCGGCCCTGGGCGGCGGGCGACACGCTGAAGAACGTCCTGGTCGTGCTCAAGCACCCCGACGGCACCCGTGAGCCCCTCGCGATCGGCGTGCCCGGCGACCGCGAGGTCGACCAGAAGCGCCTCGAGGGCCAGCTCGAGCCCATCGAGGTCGAGGCCATGGACGAGGCCGAGATGGCCAAGCACCCCGCGCTGGTCAAGGGCTACATCGGCCCCGAGGTGCTGGGCGAGGAGTCCAAGTCCGGCATCCGCTTCGTCGTCGACCCGCGCATCTCCGAGGGCACCCGCTGGGTCACCGGCGCCAACGTCCCGGGCTCCCACGTCATCGACATGGTGGTCGGCCGCGACTTCACGCCCGACGGCACCATCGAGGCCGCCGACGTGCGCGACGGCGACGCCTGCCCGAACTGCGCCGAAGGCACGCTCGAGTCCGCCCGCGGCGTGGAGATGGGACACATCTTCCAGCTCGGCCGCAAGTACGCCGACGCGCTGGGGCTGCAGGTCCTCGACGAGAACGGCAAGCTCGTCACCGTCACCATGGGCTCCTACGGCATCGGCCCCTCGCGTGCCGTCGCCGCGATCGCCGAGGGCACCCTCGACGAGCTGGGCCTGTGCTGGCCGCGCAACGTCGCGCCCGCCGACGTCCACGTCGTGGCTGCAGGCAAGGACGAAGCGATCCTGGTCGCGGCCGAGCAGCTCGCCCGCGACCTCAAGGAGGCCGGGCTCGAGGTGCTGCTCGACGACCGCGTCGGCAAGGTCAGCCCCGGCGTGAAGTTCAAGGACGCCGAGCTGATCGGCGTGCCGACGATCGTCACGGTCGGCCGCGGCCTCGCCGACGGCACGATCGAGGTCCGCGACCGCAGGTCCGGCGAGCGTGAGGAGGTCGCGGTCGAGCGCGCCGCGACCCACATCGTCGACATCGTCCGGTCCTGACGTGCCCGGGTCCTGGCGTGCGCACCTTGCCGGGACCAGGGACGTACGTCGGCGTCCGACCCCGGCTGCCTGACGGACCCGGTCGGATCCGTCAGGCGAGGGCGACGCCACCGGTTCGGATCGGCATGACGGATCCCGCCCCGCGCGCGGGTCGGTAGGTTCGTGGGCATGACGATCCAGGCGGTCATCTTCGACTGGGGCGGCACGCTGACCCGCTGGCACGACGTCGACTTCCACGCCGAGTCACTGGCGCTCGCCGAGGCCGTACGCCGGACCCCGACGCCCGACGACGACCACCACGCCCACGCCGAGCGGCTCCACCGGGCGGGCGAGGTGATCTGGGGACGTAGCCGCGACCACCAGCAGAGCGCGACGATCGCCGACCTGTTCGTGGAGGCCGGGCTCGACCACGACCCGGACCTGCTGCAGGCCTACTACGACTTCTGGGAGCCGCACACCCTCACCGACCCCGAGGCGGGCCCCATGTTCGAGGAGCTGCGCGCCACCGGCCTCAAGGTCGGCGTCCTGTCCAACACGGTGTGGCCACGTGAGTGGCACGTCGGGTTCTTCGAGCGCGACGGCGTCTACGACCTCATCGACGCCGACGTCTACACCAGCGAGATCCCGTGGACCAAGCCGTCACCGCGGGCGTTCGCAGCCGCGATGGAGGCACTCGGGGTCAGCGACGCGGGCGCCTGTGTCTACGTCGGGGACCGGCTGTTCGACGACGTGTGGGGAGCCCACAACGCCGGCCTGCGCGCGATCCACGTCCCGCTGAGCAACATCCCGCCGAACCAGGTCGGCCACACCGAGGGCGAGCCCGACGCGACCGTCGCGTCGCTGGCCGACGTCCCCGCGACGGTGCGCGCCCTCCACCCCCGCTGAGCGGTCTCCCGGCCCGCGGTCGCTGCAACTTTGTGCGTTGCACGAACATGCAACCGCGTTATGGTTCCCGCGGTCCCGGATCGAATGCATGATTGTGCATGTGGCTCCACCACCCCCACAGGAGGGG
>CAZDAO010000528.1:0-3207 GCA_964503015.1 uncultured Nocardioides sp.
GTGTAGGCCTTGTCGTGGTCGGCGTAGGAGTCGCCGATCGTGCAGCGGCCGTTCTGGACGTTGCCGAAGGCGTAGAGGATGTGGGTGAGCTTGGCCGCGGACCCGTTGGTGTCGAGGTCCTTGGCGTGGAAGTTGCGCGCGTACGTCGCCCAGTTGGTGAAGTAGCCGATGACCTTCTTGCCGCTGGGGTCGGGCGGCGTCGTGGTGGGGGGCGGGGTCGTCGGGGGCGTCGTGGTGGGCGGGGTCGTGGGGCCGCCGTCACAGGCGCCGAGGTCGACCCAGACGCCCCACTCGCCGGTGGTGCCGGGCACCTCGCCCTGGGTCCACCACTTCGCGCGGTAGGTGCGGCCCTGGTAGGTGACCTGGTTGCCGTTGGTGTAGATCGCGGTGCTGCTCCAGGCCGGCGCGGTGCACGCGGCCGCCGCGGCCGCGGACGTGCCGCCCGCACCGACGAAGGCGACCGGGACCAGCGCGGCCGACGCGACGACGGCGACCACCGCGCCGACGACCCGGCGCAGCGGCCTCGGCCGCCTCGGCCGCCCCGGAGCAGTGACGGACTTCCCCTTCAACTTCATGGATCCTCCCGAGTGGATGCGGGCGCAGGTCGCCCTGGGGCGAACCTAGGGAGGGTGTGACGCGGGCCACAAGGGGTTCGTTAGATCTCCTTACTAACTACCTCGGGGTGATACGTACGGCGTCCTAACAAAAGGGCAGGTCAGGCGCCCTCGGCCCCCGCGGCGGGCGATCCGGACCAACAACCCCGAGCGTCTTGCATGGTGGGACGATCTGCGGGCCTCCCCGTCAGCGGGCCGGGCCATGAGTCGCGTCACACGCCCCGCGGGGACGCCGTCCCACGGGTCAGGCACGGTCGGTCGGCGCGTGCCCGGCGGCTATCGTTGCCGCTTGTGGTAGCACCCCAGAAACAGGTCAAGCAGCTCGACCGCGTCATCATCCGGTTCGCGGGCGACTCCGGCGACGGCATGCAGCTCACCGGAGACCGCTTCACGCAGGAGACGGCGGTCTTCGGCAACGACCTGGTGACGCTCCCGAACTTCCCGGCCGAGATCCGCGCCCCCCAGGGCACGCTGCCGGGCGTCTCGTCCTTCCAGGTGCACTTCGCCGACCACGACATCCTCACCGCGGGCGACGCCCCGGACGTGCTCGTCGCGATGAACCCGGCGGCGCTCCGCGCCAACCTCGGCGACCTGACCAGCGGCGCCACGATCATCGTGGACACCCACGACTTCACCGCCCGCAACCTCACCAAGGCCGGCTACCAGGCCAACCCCCTCGAGGACGACAGCCTCAACGACTTCGTCGTCCACACCGTCGACCTGACCGGCATGACGGTCGAGGCGGTCAAGGAGTTCGGCCTGTCGCGCAAGGACGCCTCGCGGGCCAAGAACATGTTCGCCCTGGGACTGCTGTCGTGGATGTACGGCCGCCCGACCGACCCGACCGTCGACTTCGTGTCGAAGCGGTTCGCCAAGGTGCCCGACATCCGCGACGCCAACATCACCGCGTTCAAGGCGGGCTGGTACTTCGGCGAGACCACCGAGGCGTTCGCGGTCCGCTACGAGATCAAGCCGGCCACCATGCCGCCGGGCACCTACCGCAACATCACCGGCAACCTCGCCCTCGCCTACGGCCTCATCGCCGGCGGCGTGCAGTCGGGGCTGCCGGTCTTCCTGGGCTCGTACCCGATCACCCCGGCCTCCGACATCCTCCACGAGCTCTCGAAGCACAAGGGCTTCGGCGTGACGACGTTCCAGGCCGAGGACGAGATCGCCGGTGTCGGTGCCGCCATCGGCGCCTCCTTCGCCGGCCAGCTCGGCGTCACCACCACCTCCGGCCCGGGCGTCTCGCTCAAGTCCGAGGCGATCGGGCTGGCGATCATGACCGAGCTGCCGCTGGTCGTGGTCGACGTCCAGCGCGGCGGTCCCTCGACCGGCCTGCCGACCAAGACCGAGCAGGCCGACCTGCTGCAGGCGATGTTCGGCCGCAACGGCGAGGCCCCGCTGCCGATCGTCGCGCCGCAGTCGCCCGGCGACTGCTTCGACGCGGCCGTCGAGGCCGTGCGCATCGCGATCACCTACCGCACGCCCGTGATGCTGCTCTCCGACGGCTACCTCGCCAACGGCTCCGAGCCGTGGCGCATCCCCTCCCTCGACGAGCTGCCGGCCATCGACCCGGCCTTCGCCACGGAGACGAACCACGGCGACGGTGACGATGCCGAGTTCTGGCCCTACCTCCGCGACGAGGCCACGCTGGCCCGCCCGTGGGCGGTCCCCGGCACCCCCGGCCTCGAGCACCGCCTCGGCGGCCTGGAGAAGGGTGACGGCCACGGCAACATCTCCTACGACCCGGCCAACCACGACTTCATGGTCCGCACGCGCCAGGCCAAGGTCGACCGGGTCGCCGACTCGCTGCCGCCGCTCGAGGTCGACGACCCCAGCGGCGAGGCCAAGGTGCTCGTGCTCGGCTGGGGGTCGACCTACGGCCCCATCGGCGCCGGCGTACGCCGCGTGCGCAAGGCCGGCTACCACGTCGCGCAGGCGCACCTGCGACACCTCAACCCGTTCCCCAAGGACCTGGGTGAGGTGCTCAAGCGCTACGACAAGGTGCTGGTGCCCGAGATGAACCTCGGCCAGCTCTCCCTGCTGCTCCGTGCCGAGTACCTCGTCGACGTCGTCGGCTACAACGAGGTGCGCGGCCTCCCGCTCAAGGCCACGCAGCTGGCCCACGTGATCGCCGACCTCGTCGGCCAGGCCGAGGACACCACCGTGGAGCTCGGCATCTGGGGCCTGCCGTCCCAGAAGGAGGAAGTGTGATGACCACCCAGCTCGGCATTCCATCGTTCCGCTCCGGCACGGAGCTCGTCCCCGCGACCGACGAGCCCCAGAGCGGCAAGGACTTCACCTCCGACCAGGAGGTGCGCTGGTGCCCCGGGTGCGGCGACTACGCCGTGCTCAAGGCCGTGCAGTCGTTCCTGCCCGACCTCGGCCTGCGCCGCGAGAACATCGTCTTCATCTCCGGCATCGGCTGCTCGTCGCGGTTCCCCTACTACCTCGACACCTACGGCATGCACTCGATCCACGGCCGCGCGCCGTCGATCGCGACCGGCATCGCCACAGCCCGCGAGGACCTCTCGGTCTGGGTCGTCACCGGCGACGGCGACGCGCTGTCGATCGGCGGCAACCACCTCAT
>CAZDAO010000529.1:0-3205 GCA_964503015.1 uncultured Nocardioides sp.
ACAGGACGGCCGGCTCGTGGCCGGAGTTCTACGCCGTGCGCCGCGTCCTGCCCTACCTCAAGCTGGCCCGCGACCGCGGCGCGATCACAGAGGAGGACGCCGCGTCGGTCGAGGCGGTCGTGCGGCGGCTCACCGACCTCCTGCCCGAGGAGCCGCCCGCCCTGCTGCACGGCGACCTCTGGAACGGCAACTGCCTCTGGGGCCAGGACCTCGCCATCCACGTGATCGACCCCGCCGCCCACGGCGGACACCGCGAGGTCGACCTGGCGATGCTCCACCTGTTCGGCCTGACGCACCTGCCGCGCGTGATGGCGGCCTACGACGAGGCAACGCCCCTCGCCGAGGGCTGGGAGGAGCGGCTGGGCATCCACCAGCTGTTCCCGCTGCTGGTCCACGCCTGCATGTTCGGTGGTGGGTACGGCGCCCGGGCGGGCGCCGTCGCCGCGCGCTACGCCTGAGCCCCCAGGACGAGGGCCCCTCGCGGTCGTGGACGGCACTGTCGGCGCACTCGACGTCCAGGACCCGACGTTCAGGATCGCCTCAGGAGCGGCTGGCATCCTTGCGCTGTGACTGAGTCCCGGCCCCGTGTGCTCGTCGTCGACGACGACCGGGCCGTGCGCGACTCGCTGCGCCGGTCGCTGGAGTTCAACGGCTACGACGTCGCGCTCGCCGCCGACGGCGCGGAGGCCCTGGTGACGCTGGGCGTCCAGCACCCCGACGTGGTCGTGATCGACGTGATGATGCCGCGCCTCGACGGGATCGAGACCACGCGGGCGCTGCGCGCGGCCGGCAACGACGTACCCGTGCTGGTCCTGACCGCGCGCGACGCGGTGGGCGACCGGGTCGAGGGCCTCGACGCGGGTGCCGACGACTACCTCACCAAACCCTTCGCGCTCGAGGAGCTGCTGGCGCGGCTGCGGGCGCTGCTGCGCCGTGTCGTGCCCGACCCCGAGGCCGAGGGCGAGGTGCTGACCTTCGCCGACCTCACCATGGACGTCTCCAGCCGTGACGTCTCGCGCGGCGGCCGGCCGATCGAGCTCACCCGGACCGAGTTCACGTTGCTCGAGATGTTCCTGCGCAGGCCGCGGCGGGTCCTCGAGCGCTCGTTCATCCTCGAGGAGGTCTGGGGCTACGACTTCCCGACGAGCGCCAACTCCCTCGAGGTCTACATCGGCTACCTCCGCCGCAAGACCGAGGCCGGGGGTGAGCCGCGGCTCATCCAGACCGTCCGCGGCGTGGGCTACGTCCTGAAGGAATCATGAGGTCCGCCTCCAGGTCCGCCACCACGTGGCCCGACGGTCGCTGGCACTACCGGAGGTCGCTGGCGTCGCGGGTCGCGGTGCTCACCACGGTGGCGCTCGGCCTGTCGATCGCGGTGATGGCCTTCACGGCGTTCGTGGTGATGCGCCAGCAGCTGATGAGCTCGCTCGACCAGTCGCTGCTCAACCGCGCCCACCGCGCGACCGCCGACACCACCGTCTCCGGGATCGCGACCGGGCAGATCCCGCCGTGGCTGCTGGGTGCGGCGGACATCCGCATCATCCTCATCAACGCCGAGGGCAGAGGCATGTCGGGCACCGACATCCCGCACTTCACGCTCGGCCAGCCGGAGTACGACGTCGTCACCGGGCAGCGCGAGTCGGTCGTGCGGACCCTCGTCACCGAGGAGGGCGAGCGCTACCGCGTCGCCACCGTGCGTGCGGGCAGCGGCCAGGCCCTGGTCCTCGCGCAACCGCTGGCCCCCAACGACCGGACGCTCGGCAAGCTCGGAGGCGTCCTCTTCGTGTTCGGCGCGCTGGGCGTGCTCGCCGCCCTCATCGCCGGGTGGCTGGTCGCCCGCAACGGACTCAGACCCGTACGGCGGCTCACGTCCGCGGTCGAGCGGATCGCCGTCACCGAGGACCTCACGCCGCTGCGGGTCGAGGGCGACGACGAGGTCGCCCGGCTCGCCACCGCCTTCAACCAGATGCTGCTCGCCCTCGGCGCCTCGCGCGACCGCCAGCGGCGGCTGGTCGCCGACGCCAGCCACGAGCTGCGGACGCCGCTGACCTCGCTGCGCACCAACCTCGACCTGCTCCGCCAGGCCGAGGGCAACACGGCCCTCACGGCCGAGGCGCGGCTGGAGCTGCTCGACGACGTGCGCGGCCAGATCGAGGAGCTCAGCGCGCTGGTCGGCGACCTCGTCGAGCTGGCCCGCGACGAGCCGATGACCCGGGTCGTCACCGAGGTCGACCTGGCCGAGGTCGTCGAGCGGGCGGTGACGCGCGTACGGCGACGGGCGCAGGGCATCTCCTTCGACCTCGAGCTCGACCACTGGCCGGTGGTCGGCGACGCCAGCGGGCTCGAGCGCGCCGTCACCAACCTCCTCGACAACGCCGGCAAGTGGAGCCCGCCCGAGGGCACGGTGTGGGTGCGGCTGGCCGACGGCGTCCTCACCGTCGACGACGAGGGACCGGGTGTCGCCGAGGCCGACCGGCCCCACGTCTTCGAGCGCTTCTTCCGGTCCGACGAGTCCCGGGCGATGCCCGGCTCGGGCCTCGGGCTCGCGATCGTGCGGCAGGTCGTCGACCGGCACGGCGGGCGGATCGAGGTGTCCGACTCGCCCTCCGGCGGGGCGCGGTTTTCGTTGTGGCTGCCGGGCGTGGCGGTCGACCTGGAGTCCCCGGACATCCGGTGACCGCCCTGCTTCGAGGCACGGATCTCCACCTCGAAGCACGCATCTCGGGTGCGAAGCTCAGTCGAAGACGCGCAGCAGACGCTCGGCCTTCCACTGCGACTCGGCCCACTCCTCG
The DNA here is from genome assembly GCA_964503015.1 of uncultured Nocardioides sp. GTDB lineage: Bacteria > Actinomycetota > Actinomycetes > Propionibacteriales > Nocardioidaceae > Nocardioides. The sequence goes on from CAZDAO010000529.1 coordinate 2,793, forward strand.
GCCAGGTCCGACTTCACGGTGATGCCGCCGCCGGTGCCGAGCCTCCAGCGCCGGCTGCCGTCCGTGGTCAGCGAGCGGATGACGACGCCGAGGTCCGCGGGCCCGTCGCCGCTGATCCAGCCGAACGCGCCGGCGTACACCCCCCGCGGCGTGGCCTCGACCTCCTCGATCACCTGCATGGTGCGCAGCTTCGGCGCGCCGGTCATCGAGCCCGCGGGGAACAGCGCGCGCAGCGCACCGACCGTCGTGACGTCGTCGCGCAGCCGCCCGCGGACCGTCGACACCAGTTGGTGCACCGACTCGTAGGACTCGACCTCCATCAACGCCGGCACCTCCACCGACCCGACCTAGCTCACCAGTGACAGGTCGTTGCGCAGCAGGTCGACGATCATCAGGTTCTCCGCGCGCGTCTT
>CAZDAO010000530.1:0-3167 GCA_964503015.1 uncultured Nocardioides sp.
GCCGTCACCACGGGGGGCACGGTCACGCTCCCCCTCGGTCGCGGCGGTCACTTCGAGGGTCGCCCGCGGGTCCTGGTCCTCGGCCGTCTCCGGTGTCGAGGGTCGAGTGGCCGGGGTGGCGAACTTGCCGGCCGCCAGTGCGGCGGCGGCAGCCCGCAGCTCGCGGGTGGAGTACCGGGTCGCGGTGCTGGTGCTCATCGGGTCGCCTCGATCCGGGCTGCCCGGAGCCGCAGCGCTTCACGGAGAACGGCGGCGGGGGTGTTGCGCAGCACTTCGCGTGCCTCCGCGGCCTCCTCAGCGTCGGCGCGCAGACGCGCAATCATCCGCTCCATGTCGGACAGCGCGTGGTCGACGCTGTGGTCGGCCACCACGTCCAGCAGCTGCGCGACGACCTCGGGGGTCGGCTCGGAGGCGGTGACTGCGGTGTGTGCCTGCTCGCTCATGTTTGGAGAAGCAACCGCGCCCTGTCCGGATCGGACAGGGCGCGGCAAAGTTCTTCGAAGAATGCTGACCGAGGTGCTCAGGCGATGGCGGCCAGGTACTTCGGGGCGGCGTCCCGCAGCCGCGCGGCGGTGCGGTCGCGGCGACGCCGGATCGTCCGCATCGCGACGCCGCGGCGCTCGCCGACGACCCGCTGGGCCTCCTCGCGGGCCATGCCGTCATTCTCCGCTGCGAGGAGCTCGATGAGCAGGTCGATCTCCTCGGTGTCGATCACGCCGACCTCGCGCGCCCAGGTGAGCAGGTCGGCCAGGTCCTCGACCGGGTCCTCGACGTCGGGGCCCGCGAGGATCAGGTCGCGGTCCTGGTCGGAGCGGCCCGCGCCGTCGGTATGGCTGCCGAGCACCAACGAGTTGTTCGTCTCGGTCCGTGCGTCCAGAGAGGTCGTGGCGACCCGGGAGACCATGCCGGCGGCCGGTCGGCTGAGACGCTGTCGGGTGCGCCGCAGCAGGTAGGTGGCCGCGTGGCAGTCCACCTGCGGCTCAGCTCCCTTGACCTCCTCCCACACCGTGGCGTTGACGTCGTCGATCTCGCACACGTCGGTCAGGGTCATCGCCACCCGGTTCACACCCTCCTCGAGCAGCACCGCCGCGGCCAGCGCGGCGTCGTCGTCATCGCCTCCGCGGCGGGACCCGAGGGCGGTCAGGCCGGCGACGACCTGGTAGCAGCGCTCGTCGCGCCGACGCCATCCTTCCCGTGCCTCCTCGAGGCTGGCGAACCCGGCCAGCCGGGGCTCAACCTGCTGCCACTTGGCCCACTTCCCGGAGCGCTCCAGGCTGCTGATGACCGAGGTCGCCAGGGCGCTTTGGGCCTTGCGTCGCTGGTGCTGGCCGTCGCTCCAGGACAGACGAGGGGTCGGGATCTGGGATGCGGCGCCGATGGTGACTTCGTGGGCGGGGTGATTGGCCGACATGGCGGTCCTCCGAGAGAGGCGATCAGGACGCGCCTACTGCAGAACCGACCCCTCACCACCTCGCTCACCACAGCGCTCACCACACCCCCGGACCTGCCCGGTGACCGCTCACCACACCCGCTCACCAAACGCAAAACCGCAGGTCAGAGCCGGTGAGGCCACTCACCAGTTCCCTCCGAGAAAAAGTCAAAAAAGTTCGTCCGAACGGTTGCGGACACCCCTGTGGGCGACCAGAAAGCGGGCTTCGGCCCTGTCCCACCATCCAGGTGAGACAGGGCCGAAGCCGTCCTCGAGAGCCCCGTCGGAGCCTGCCGCGAGCTACCCGGTGGCACCCCACTCGCGCTGCTCCACGACGGCCTCCGAGCGCGGCGGGAGGTCCTCGTCGTACCGGTCGAGGACCTGCTCGCGGATGAGCTCGCCAGCGGCGTCACGACCGCTCTCGGCTTCGGTGGCCGCGGCCTCGTCGAGCCACGCGATGTCACTATGAGGGCTGGCCTTCCGGGCTGCGTCGCAGGCCACCCGGACCAGGTCGGTCCGGCCAGCCGTGACCGCCCGCGTCGCCAGGATGTGGGCCGCGTCATGGATGGCCCCCACCAGGATCTCGTCCCACCGCTGCTGCCCCGGCTTGAACAACCACTTGAACCGGCTCTCGGTGGCCGCCTCGAACGGGGCACCAGTCACCAGCGACAGCGCGGTCACCAAGTCCTCCTCGCAGCCGCTGTCACCACGGCGCTCAGCCCGGTGCTTGAGCCGCACGAACAAGTCCGCACTGTTGAGGACCCCGCCGGCCCCCCGCACGAGCTCGTAGGTGGGGCTGGTGCCCCGCCGAGCGCCAGCGCTCATGCTTGCGTCCGGCAGCCAGTCGCTCCCGTCGGGCCGGGTGCCCAACAGGAAGCGGGCGTTGGTGGCACGGTTCTGGACCGTCTTCTGCGTCTTCCACCCGCACGCTACGGCGGCACGCTCCCCGGTGACCCCTTGGTCCTGAACGGCCAGGTAGGCGATGAAGGAGACCGTGCCCCCAGCGTTGTCGATCGCCGCGGGGTCGCCGCCGTTGAGTGCGGTGACCGAGACCGGACCGAGCAGGTGCACCTTGGGCCGCGGCGAGGACTCGTCGAACCAGTCAGCGACGTCTTGGTCCAGCGTCGGGTCGAGTGCCGCGATCTCGGCGCGGATCTCCTCGGGAACACTCGGCGCGGCCGAGGCGAGGTCTTCGGTGGTGGTGGCCGCGGTGGCCAGGTAGACCTCGTCGGCATCGGGCAGCATCGAGGACGGGTCGTTGCCCTCGGTGCGCCGCGGCTCGGTGTACTCCTCACGCAGCGACCCGTCGGCACGGGCGTACTTGCCCAGCGGACCATCGTCGGACTGCGTGGCTGGCACCGGCTCGTCCTCGAGGTTGCGGGTCGACGCCACCAGCGCCGCCATGGCCTCCGCCTCGGCGGTCGACAGCGTGAAGGCCTTGACGCTGATGCCCCACATCGGCAAGAACGCCATCCCGTCGCCGGCCAGCTCCACGGCCGGCGTCTCCTCATCCCCGTGCACGACCACGACCCGGGAGCGGTCCCGGTCCTCGATGTCGGCGACGAACTCACCCTCGGGACGGGAGGACACCACGACCACCACCGGGTTGGTGCTGTCCAGCAGCAGCCCATCGCGGCGACGAGTCAACACGTCAGCATCCAGGTTCTGCTCGCCCTCGCCCATCTCACCGGTCAGCACGGCTGCCCGGGCCAGGGCGTCGCTGCGCTGGACCTGCCGC
>CAZDAO010000531.1:0-3162 GCA_964503015.1 uncultured Nocardioides sp.
GGGCAGCAGATCGCCGATTGACCTCACGACTTCGGACGCATGCCGCGGAGACCCGGCTTTGTTGAGGATCACCCCGACGACGTCGACGGGCGGCTGCGACCACGTGCAGAGCCCGTGGATGGTCGCGGCGATGGTCCGTGAGGCCGACGAGATGTCGACGACCAGCACGACGGGGGTGCGCGTCACGGCGGCCACGTGGGCGGTCGATGCGAAGCCGTCGCCGCCGATCTGGCCGTCGTACAACCCCATCACGCCCTCGATGACGGCGAGATCAGCGCCACGAGCGCCGTGCAGCAGCAGCGGGACGAGCCGCTCCTCGCCGACGAGGTGCGGGTCGAGGTTGCGGCCGGGGCGGCCGGTGGCGAGGGCGTGGTAGCCGGGGTCGATGTAGTCGGGGCCGACCTTGTGGCCGCTGACGGTGTGGCCGGCGCGGGCGAGCGCGGCCATCAGCCCGGTGGCGACGGTGGTCTTGCCGTGCCCGGAGGCGGGCGCCGCGACCATCAGGCGGGGGAGGGCTACCACTCGATGCCCCGCTGGCCCTTCTGCCCGACGTCCATCGGGTGCTTGACCTTGGTCATCTCGGTGACGAGGTCGGCGGCCTCGACGAGGCGCGGGTCGGCGTACCTCCCGGTGATCACGACGTGCTGCCGCCCGGTCCGCGCGGTGAGGGTCGCGACGACCTCGTCGACGTCGACCCAGCCCCACTTCATCGGGTAGGTGAACTCGTCGAGGACGTAGAGGTCGTGCCGCTCCTCGGCGAGCGCGCGCGTGATCTCGGCCCAGCCCTCGGCGGCGTCGGCGGCGTGGTCCTCCTCGGTGCCGCCCTTGCGCGACCACGACCAGCCCGAGCCCATCTTGTGCCAGGTGACCGGTCCGCCCTCGCCGGTCTCGGCGTGCAGTTCGCCGAGCCGCTCGAGCACGGTCTGCTCGCCGATGCGCCACTTCGCGGACTTCACGAACTGGAAGACCCCGATGTCGAAGCCCTGGTTCCAGCCGCGCAGCGCGAGCCCGAAGGCGGCGGTCGACTTGCCCTTGCCGTCGCCGGTGTGGACCGCGAGCAGCGGGCGGTTGCGGCGCTGGCGCGTGGTCAGGCCGTCGTCGGGGACGGTGATCGGCACTCCCTGCGGCATCTCAGCCCCTCCAGCCCTCGAGGTGGATGGCCTCGTCGAGCGTGCGGCCCTTGCGCCAGCCGTGGCGGACCAGGTCGGGCACCGCCTGCAGGTGCCGCACCGGCCCGAGGCAGAGCCACGCGACGGGGCGTACGCCGTCGGGCAGGCCGACGAGGTCGGCTAGGAACTCCTCGCGGTAGAACGACACCCACCCGACGCCGAGGCCCTCCGCGGTGGCGGCGAGCCAGAGGTTCTGGATGGCCAGGCAGGTGGAGTAGAGGCCGGTGTCGGCGATCGCGTGGCGGCCGAGCACGTGCTGCCCGCCCCGGTCCGGGCTGTAGGTCACCACGACACCCAGGCCGGACTCGCGGATCCCCTCGACCTTGATCCTCGCGAAGGTCTCCGCGCGCTCGCCGTCGAGCTCGGCGGCGAAGGTCTCCCGCTCGGTCGCGACGTGCTCGGCGAACCGGTCGCGCGTGTCCGTGTCGAAGACCAGCACGAAGTCCCACGGCTGGCTGTGCCCGACGCTCGGCGCCTCGTGCGCGGCCTGCAGCACGCGCCGCAGCTGCCCGAGGTCGACGGGCTCGCCGCTGAACTCCGCCCGTACGTCGCGGCGGCGGGCGATGACGTCGTACAGGTCCTGGCTGAGGGTCTGTGCGTTCATGCGACGCGGGCCAGCCCGGTGAGCGCCTGGGCGCTGACCTCGGCGATCGGCAGGTGGGAGGCCTGCAGCTGCTGGGCGAGCCGGGCGGCGAGGCCCAGCCGGATGGGGCCGTTCTCGCAGTCGACGACGACCGAGCTGATGCCCTGCTCGGCGATCCACTGTGCGGCCTGGCGGCTGCGGACGACCGGGTCGAGGCCGTGGGTGGCGCGGCCGTCGGTGACCACGATGAGCAGCGGGCGCCGGCGCGGGTCGCGCACCTTCTCGACCCGCAGCACCTCGGCGGCGGTGAGCAGGCCCTCGGCGAGCGGCGTACGCCCTCCTGCCGGCAGGTCGGCGAGCCGCTTCGCCGCGATGTCGACCGAGTGGGTCGGCGGCAGCGCGACCTCGGCGGTGTCCGCGCGGAAGGTCACCAACCCGACCTTGTCGCGGCGCTGGTAGGCGTCGAGCAGCAGGCTGAGGATCGCGGTCTTCACCTGCTCCATCCGCTTGCGCGCTGCCATCGAGCCGGACGCGTCGACGCAGAAGAGGACGAGGTTGGCCTCCCGTCCTTCACGGCGTGCCGTCCTCAGGTCGGCGTCCTCGAACCTGATCCGCCCGGTGCTCCGGCCGCGGGCCAGCTGGTGCGGCGCCGCCGCCCGGATCGTCTCGACCAGGTGCAACCCACCCGTCCCGGCCGGGTCGGCGCCGACGCGCCGGCCGTTCGAGGTGAGCGCGCGGCTGCGCTTGCCCGACTCCCCGGCGCCCGTGCCGGTCACCTCGAACCGCTTGACCCGGTAGGGGTCCGCCGCACCGACGACGGCCATCGGCGCAGCGCCGCTCGGCCTTGAGTCTCCTGGAGACTCATCGTCGAGTGCACCCTCGGACGTGTTGCGATCCGGTCGCTCGGGCGACCGGTCCGTCTCACGTCCCCCGCCACCCTCGGGCGTCGTGCCGTCCGGGCCACCGTCCGCCCCGTCCGCGTGACCTTCCGAGCCATCCGGCTCCGGAGGCAGCGGCGGCTCAGGCTCCGGCTCCTCGTCACCCAGCACCTGGTCCAGCAGCTCCTCGTCCAACCCCGGCGCGTCGAACGGATTCCGCCGCCGCCGGTGCGGCAGCGCGAGCAGCGCAGCCTGGCGGATGTCGGCTCGCGTGACGGAGGTCCTCCCGTGCCAGGCCGCGTGCGCGATCGCCGTACGCGTGGTGACGATGTCGGCGCGCATGCCGTCGACCTCGAAGGCGGCGCACATCTCGGCGACCTTGGTGAGCACCGCGTCGGTGAGCTCGACCTCGGGCAGCAGCTTGCGGGCGGCGGCGATCCGGTCGGTCAGCGCGCGCTCGGCGTCGGCGTACGACTGCACGAAGGTCTCGGGGTCGGCGTCGAAGGCGAGGCGACGGCGGACGACCTCGGCG
>CAZDAO010000532.1:0-3155 GCA_964503015.1 uncultured Nocardioides sp.
AGGACGAACGCCGTACCGGAGAGTCGGGTCAGCAGAATCATGTCGGTGCACCATCCCTGTGCGTGATCTCGAAGCCCTTCCGTGGGCTTCGCTGTTCCCCATCGGCTCCCGACGGGGCCACCTGAGGGGAACCGGCGACCGATCTGGGAGCGTCGCGGTCAGCCCACGGCGCGGACAGCTCCGGCGATCGCCGGCAGCAGCAGGCCGTACGCGGTCGCGCGGTGCTCGTCCAGCACCCGAGGTCAGGCTAGCGACCGTGGGCCGCCCGGCGCGGCGCTGGTCACCAGCACCCGCCCCACAGGCCGCGGGCGTTGCCGCGGGCGCTCGCGATCGCCCGGACGTACTGCCGGTCGCGGGCCACGGGCGTGCCGCCGAAGACGTAACGCCTGGTGTAGCCGTTGTAGGCCTGGCGGTAGGAGAGGTCCTTGAAGCCTCCCCGGCGCGCGACGTAGCGCAGCAGGCGGCCGTACCGGTCCTTCACCGCCTGGGTGCGGTCGGAGACCAGGTCGACCGTCGACCCCACCGGCGCCAGCCTGCGCAGGTTGTCGCCGGCCTCCGCGGAACCGCAGCGACCCCGCTCGGGGGTGTCGATGCCCAGCAAGCGGACGGACACGATGGCGCCGCTGCGGAGACGCACGTCGAGCGTGTCGCCGTCGACGACCCGGGTCACGTTTCCCGTCTCCCGGTGGAGCCGCGGGCCCGGGTCGTTCGTGCTGCCGAGATGGGCCGGCGATTGGGGATTCGAGCCGCCGCGGCCGATGCACGGGCACGGGTTCGACTCGCAGGCGATGCCGTCGCCCTCGTCGTCCAGGCGGTGTGGGTCGCTCTGCGGCCCACCGTTGGCGAGGAAGAAGCTCTGGGCCGCGGCTTGGGAGGGGAAGTCGCCGCAGTCGCGGTCGACGAACGCCGCCCCGGCCGGTGCCGAGAGGGTGACGAACGTCGACGCGACGAGGCCGAGCAGTGCGGCCACGGCCGCCGACAGGGTGGTGGTACGCATGGTGGCTGGTGTCCCCCAGGACGAGGGCGGCGCGACACCCGCGCAGCCCGGTGGTGCTGACCGGGCGACGGTAAGCGTTCGCCGCGGGCGGCGAGGGCGAATCGGCGGAACTCGCGACCACACCGGCGCCGGTCAGCGGGGAAGCGAGGTACCCCAGTCGTGCTGCGCGTCCTCGGGGCGGTAGTCCTGCTCGTCGACGGCGTGCTCCAGGAGGAGCACGGCCAGGTCGTCGGCGGCGTCGGTGCTGCCCCGGGAGTGGTCGCGGGTCAGGTCGAGGAGACGGTCCACTGCGGCGTCGACGTCGAGACCGACGAGGTGGGGGGCGAGGTCGAGGAGGTCGAGGAACTCCCCGCGCGCGTCGCGGGCCTCGCTGAGCCCGTCGGTGTAGAGCAGGAGCCGGTCGCCGGGCTCCCAGGTGAAGTCGTGACGCTCGTAGCCGAAGCCGAGACCGAGGGGCAGGTCGTTGTCGACCTCGACGAACTCACTCGACCCGTCGGGGTGGATGAGCAGCGGCGGCGGATGACCGGCGGCGACGATGTGCGGCCGACCGGAGTCGGTGACATCGAGGAGGATCGCGGTCACGAACTCCTCGGGGTCGAAGAAGGGGAGCAGGTAGGCGTTCATGTCCTCGGCGACGTCGCCGAGGTCCTGCTGGAACGCGGCGGCCTGCCGGAAGGAGCGGATCACGCGGGCGGCCTGCTCGACGGCACCGAGCCCCTTCCCGCGGACGTCGCCGACGAGGAAGCGAGTGTGGCTGCGGGAGTGGTAGCAGTCGTAGAGGTCGCCCCCGATGACGGCGTCCGCGGTGGCCGAGCGGTACCGCACGGCGATGTTGACGCGACGGGCGTGGGCGGGCAGGACCGGCAGGACGGCCCGCTGGGCGACCTCGGCGAGCCGGCTCACGTACTGGAGCTGGCCCTCTCGCCGGACCCGGATGTGGGCCACGACGGCAGCGGTCGTGGAGAAGGTGACGACGGCGAGGAGGCGTACGAGGTGCTGGCCGAGGTTCGAGTCGTCGGTCCACCAGTGCGAGGCGACCGCAGCCAGGAGTGCGGCGACACCGAAGGCCGCGGTGGGCTTCGGCGGCAGCACCGCGCAGGCGACCATCGGGGACAGGGCGAAGAGGACCGCCAGGGACACGCTCGGGAGGAGCAGGTCGAGGAGGACCAGCGCCAGCAGCGTGGCGCTGGCGAGGCCGAGCCCGGCCCTGCGCAGCTCGGCGTTCACCTGTGACTGCCTGCTGTCCACCCGAGGGGCCCTCCTTCCTGATGTCGTCCGGTGCAGCCCGCTGCGGGCGCTCCGTCTGCCGAGGGTCCGTCGTCCGGCCCCACAGTTCCCACTGTCGGCGCGAGCCATAACCCTCCACGATCCGGCCGTCGGCCGCGGGCACATTGCCCGAACTGGCCCGTTGTCGCTCAGGCCCCGGCCGGAAGCGGTCGCAGCTTGAACATGAGGATGCCGAGGTACCTGTTCAGCACGGCTTGCTTGTGTGGATGGCGATCGCCGACCTCCGGCGACATCTGTGGCTCGATCGTGGACTCGACCCACATCCCCGCTGCGCTGAAGGTGTTGAGCAGGTCCGACATCGTGTAGGGCCGTTTCGTCAGCGTGACGCCCTCGTTCCAGCTGCGATGACGGTAGGAGAACGAAGCGGTGGAGAAGTACTCCTCACCGAGCGTGGTTCCGTTCTCCTCGGCGCGTTCGAGGGCGTACCGGACCGGCTGCGTCCGGGTCAGCAGCACGAACCCGTCGTCCTTGAGCATGGCCCGTGCCGTCGCGAGCGCATGGACCGGATCGGTGGCGTAGCCGAACGACTGCAAGAACAGGATCCGGTCGAACGACCGACCGGCGAGTCCCGGCACGGCGGCGAGGTCGGAGAGGTCACCCTGGATCAGCTCCACACCGGACGGGGCCGGGGTGACGAAGTTGCCGCTGATGTCGACCCCGACCGAGTCGACCGCCCCGTCACGCACCAGCTGCACGATCTTCGCTCCGTTGCCGCACCCGGCGTCGAGCAAGGACAGCCCGGTGACGTCCCCGAGCATCTCGCGCTGCGCGGGCCACTCGACCAGCCGATCCAGCGAGTCCTCCCGGGCGCGCGCTTGCTCGTAGCCGGACGCGAGCTCTGCCCATGGACGGCTCGCGTCGCCGCCACCGG
>CAZDAO010000533.1:0-3149 GCA_964503015.1 uncultured Nocardioides sp.
CCACGGCAGCGGTCGCGGAACCACGGCGCGCACCATCCAGCCCCGCATCCCGGACGGGGTGAAGGACGGCGCCCGGATCCGGCTGAAGGGCAAGGGTGCACCGGGCGAGAACGGCGGCCCGGCCGGTGACCTGTTCGTCAAGGTCAAGGTCACCCCGCACCGCATCTTCGGCCGCAAGGACGACAACCTCACCATCGACGTGCCGGTCTCCTTCGACGAGGCCGCACTCGGCGCCGAGGTGAAGATCCCGACGCTCGGTGGGGCGCCGGTGACCCTCAGGCTGCCGCCCGGGACGCCCAACGGGCGCACGTTCCGGGTGCGCGGCAAGGGCGCGACCAAGCGCGACGGCACCAAGGGCGACCTGCTCGCCACCGTCGAGGTGCAGGTGCCGGCCACGCTCGATCCGACCGCCAAGGAGGCCCTGGAGGCCTATCGTGCGGCCATGGCCGGCAAACCCCTCCGCAGCGGGCTCTTCGAGTCATGAGCTCCCGCCGCGAGATGAGCAGCCCTTTCGGCTCCCCGTCGCCCGACGCGGCTGTCTACGTCATCAGCGTGGCGGCCGAGCTGACCGGCCTGCACCCGCAGACGCTGCGCGCCTACGAGCGCATGGGCCTCATCGCCCCCGGGCGCACCGGCGGGGGCGGTCGGCGCTACTCCCACCGCGACATCGAGCGGCTGCGTGAGATCGCCGACCTCACCAGCGCCGGCATCGGCATCGAGGGCGTGCGCCGGATCATGGAGCTCGAGCACCAGATCGACGCCCTCCGCGCCCGCAACGAGGAGCTGGTGGCCGAGCTCGAAGCCGTACGTCGCGGGCTCGCCGCCCGCGCGGCCGCCGCCCGGCCGGCCAACAAGCTCCCGGTCCTCCACCAGGCCGCCGCCCAGTCCGTGGTCGTCTGGCGCCGGCCCCGCTGATGCCCCGCCTCGACCGCGCCACCGCCGACGTGCCCGCGTCGCTCGACGAGGTCTACGCGGCCTTCGTCGACGCCGACGCGCTCGCCGCCTGGCTGCCCCCGGAGGGCATGCGGGGCGAGCTCTCCGACGCGCGGCTCCGCGCCGGTGGCGGCTTCACGATGACGCTGCACTACCCCGAGGGCTCCGGTGGGCAGGGCAAGACGACCGACGACAGCGACGTCTCCCGCGTCGCCATCGACGAGCTGGTCGAGGGCGAGCGCGTGGTGTGGGGCGTGGAGTTCGACTCCGACGACCCCGACAACGCGGGACGGATGACGATGACCTGGACGTTCACCGCCAACGACTCCGGCGGCACCCGCGTCGCGATCGACGCCACCGACGTACCTCCGGGCATCGACGCCGACGCCCACCAGCAGGGCCTCGAGGCGTCGCTGGCCAACCTGGCCGCGCGCTTCGAGGGCTGAGCGTCACCGCCGGCGGCTACTCTGCCCGCGTGCGGCAGCGTGATCTCGAGACGGCGGACCGGTGCGCGTCACCGGTTTGCTTCTCCGGGGCTACCCCGGGGACCACCGGTACGTCCGGGCACGGCACCGCGCGCGAGACGCTGCGCTCCGCTGCAGGAAGTCGCGCGCACGACGGGACAGGTCGGGCCACGCTGCCGCACCCGAGCCTCGGATCCTGATGCGGGCAGACCTCGCGCGCGCCCTCGCGGCGGGCTTCCTCGCCGGCGAGTGGACCCAGCAGGGCCTCGTCGAGAGCGGCGCCGTCATCGTCGGACGCCGGGCACGGTGGTTGTCGCCACTCGCCCGCCAGGTGCTCGAGCTCTACCCCCGCGCCCCCCATGACCGGCCACGCGAGCTGGCCGCCAATCTCGCCACCCGGCCCGCCGCGGTCAAGGCCCTGCAGGCCCGGCCGGTGGTCCAGCCGAGCGCCTCCACGCAGATGCTCACCAACCGGTGGCGGCTCCCGGTGCTCGACGACGTCGGTGCGCTCGCCGACTTTCTGCGCGTCACCCCGTCCGACCTCGACTGGTTCGCCGACCCGCGCCGCCTCGCCCGCACCGCCGCCGACGTGCCGCTCCAGCACTACCGCGTCAGCCATCGCGTGGCGCCCAGCGGTGCCATCCGCGTCCTCGAGGCGCCCAAGCCGCGGCTCAAGGCGATCCAGCGGCACCTGCTCCACGAGGTCGCTGCGCTCATCCCCCCGCACGACGCCGCCCGCGGCTTCCGTCCGGGCGGGTCGGTGCGGTCCTACGCCGCCCCGCACGCCGGTCGTCCGGTCGTGCTGCGCCTCGACCTCGAGGCGTTCTTCGCGAGCGTCACGGTCGGTCGGGTCCACGGCATCTGGCGCACCGCCGGCTACCCCGAGCCGGTCGCCCACTGCCTGGCCGGGCTGATGACCAGCGTGCTGCCGCTGGCGCAGTGGCGTTCGGTCCCGGCTCCCGTCGACGACGGCCTCCTCGACGCCCACTGGCGCCTCGGCCGGCGGCTGGCCGCGCCGCACCTGCCGCAGGGAGCCCCGACGTCACCCGCGATGGCCAACCTGGCGGCCCACCGGCTCGACGTGCGGCTCACCGCGCTGGCCCGGTCGTGGGGCGGGCGCTACACGAGGTACGCCGACGACCTCGCGTTCTCCGGCGACCGCGGCTGGGGTCGGGGCACCTCCCGGCTGGTCGACGCGGTCGAGGAGGTCGTGCGCGACGAGGGCTTCCGGCTCAACGCCCGCAAGACTGGGGTGATGCCGCGAGCAGGGCGCCAGGCGCTCGGCGGCCTCGTCGTCAACGAGCGGCCCAAGGTCGCGCGACGCGAGGTCGACGTCCTGAAGGCGATCCTGCACAACTGCGCGCGCTTCGGGCCCAGCACCCAGAACCGTGACGACGTCCCCGCGTGGGAGGAGCACCTCCGCGGCCGCATCGCGTGGGTCGCGCAGCACGACCCGGTCCGCGGCGCTCGGCTGCAGGCCGTGCACGACGCGATCGACTGGAGCCGGTGACAGCCCCTCCGCGACTGGTGTCGGTGCCGCCGCGTAGGTTCATCGCGTGAGTGAGCGATGAGCAAGATGGACAACCTGCGGGCGATGCGCGAGGCCCGCTACGCCGAGGCGCAGAAGCGCGCGGCCGCGGCGCCGGCCAAGCCGGTCGTCAAGGCCCCGGTCGCGCCGCCGGCGCCGGCGAAGAAGGCGAAGGTCGAGGCCACGGCGGCGACCGACGACCTCTGCAGCCACCGCAACATGAG
>CAZDAO010000534.1:0-3147 GCA_964503015.1 uncultured Nocardioides sp.
TCGGCATCTCCGACGAGCTCGCGCACAAGGTCCTGCACTCGGTCGACCGGCTGCGCCGCAAGAAGTAGCCCCTCGCACGCCGACGGCCCCCGAGCACCTGCTCGGGGGCCGTTCGCGTGTGCGGCTCACTGCTTGCAGATCGTGTACTCCCCGCCGGCGTTGAAGCTGACCTTGAGGACGGCGTCCTTCGCTGTGGCGGCGATGTAGACCGGTCCAGGCTTCACGCCCCAGATGCGGATCGGCCCGAGCTCGTCATCGCGCTCGAGGACGGTCACGACCTGCGTGGCGTCACTGGTGACACCGATCTCCGTTCCCTCCTGCGTAGCGACCTGGATCAACGGGTCGTCCTTGGTGGCGATGTAGGTCCGGCAACCCGGCCCCGGTGCTGCTTCAGCCTGCTTCCAGCCGCTGGTGAGGTCGATGAAGACGGGGGCGAACCGGTCATAGGTCGTGCTCCGGACACCGATGTTGAACTCCGTCTCCGACTGAAGCCGTTGCCGGGGCGTGACGTCCTTGCGCGGCAGCTTCGCGCGTACTTCGGGACGCCCGAGAAGCTCGGGCGTCAGGTGATGGATACCGAGGTCGTGACTGAGCGGTGTTTGGCCGTCCGCGACCGTTTCCGACGTGGCGAGCACGACTCCCTGGAGGTCGGTCGTGACTGCCGCCCATCCCTCTGACCAGGTGCTGAGCTGGTCGAGACAGTGCACGGTGTAGCCGACGGTCAGCACACCCGCTGCTGCTGCGGCAAGCCATCGCGGTTCGACCGTGAGGCGCCAGAGCCGGTCTGCTGCCACACCCACCATGGGCGCCAGCAGGACGACGGTGAAGTACGCGTAGCGAGCGTTGGTCGCGATGTCGACGCCGAGGATCCCACGTGTCACCGCTTCGAGGAGAAGTTGGCAGGTGGCGGCGACGAGCCCTGCCCAGGCGAGGTGGCGCAGGCCGGGGCGACTCGTGTGGTCGGTGACGAGCAGCAGAAAGAGCATGATGAACAGGACTGGTCCTGCTTCAGGCACGGCGATGGCGTTGCCGAGGGTCTTTGTCAGGCCGGCCCACACGAACTGGGGCACTTGGCCAGGATGCCAAGCGAGGCTGTTGCCATCGCGACCGACTGCGAGCCACCAGATGAGGAAGGCAGCCGCCGGCACCGCCGCGACCTTCGCGCCGAACTTGGCGCCCTTCTCGGTCGTTGCGAAGGCGGTGGCGAGCACGACAGCCGAGATCCCCGTGCCGGAGAACATCAGGGCGACGATGAGGGCTGCCCAGGCCAGGCGGAGCCCGCGCCGGGAGTGACCGGTTCGGACGAGCGCGTAGACGGCGAGGAATCCGAACAGCAACGCACCCGTGTTGTTCATCGTCGCGTCCCACAGGATGTTGTCGAATCCGAGTGGGATGAAGAGGACGAACCACCCTGCCAACAGTGCGACCCACCGGTTGGCTCCTTGCCTCTCCAGCAAGAGGAAAAGAGTCAGGCTGATGCTCAGGTGGATGACGATCGTGATGAGCACGTAGGGCAGGTACGTGGTCATTCCGAAGACTGCGTAGAGCGAGCGGTAAATCAGGACCACCATCGTCGACCAGTGACCGTTGTGTGGCGCGAACAGCCCGTGATCGACGGAGTCCACTGACCCACGTCGCAAGAGGAACTCGAAGTCGTCTCCCCAGAACCAGATTTCGCGCGCAAGCACAACCAGCCAAGTGCCATAGGCGGCGGCAGCCAGGAGGAGAAGCGCCACGGGCATTCTCCGGCTTCTGAGTCCCCGACGGACCATCCGCGCCAGGCCCGATGCCTCGCGGGGCCGCTCTGCGGCTCGAGACTCAGTGGCTTCCTGGGAAGTCACCCTCAGCTCCTCGTGTGTGCTCACAGCTCAACTTCTCGGTCGGTCGAGGTGCCGCGGTCTGTGTGACGGCGCTGCAGGTGCCCGCCGAGCTCGCGCGCACGTCGTAGCGCATACGGCGCCAAGCCACGGTCGATCTCGGCCCACGCCGGTTGGCGCAGCAGCTCGGTCGCCCGGCGCTCCACCAGGCGGTGGGCCAGCAGCGAGATGACGACCGTGAGCAGGAGCGCGACCAAGGTCCGCGGAACCCAGCCCCAGTCCTCGGTGTGCCGGGCGAGGAACGTGAAGACGGGGTAGTGCCAGATGTAGAGGAGGAGCGAGTGGCGCCCGAGGAACGCCAGCGGGCGCGCGCTCATGACGGTGATCGGACGCGGTGCGCGGACCAGCATCGCGGTGGCGCCGAAGAGGAGGGCGAGGTCGAGCTCGAGCATTGTGACTCCCCACGCCAGGAAGCGCTCGTCGCGCGAGCAGTAGTACGCCAGCGGCACGAGCCCGGCCAGCGTGACCGTCGCGGTCCAGCGGACCGCCCACTGGGGGATGTCGAGGCGGCGCACGAGAGGGAGCGCGGCGCCGAGCATCACGCCCACGACGAACGGGTCCATCCGGGCGGTGGTGCGCACCAGCACCTGGAAGAGGTACTCCGTGTCGGTGACGTGGAAGCGCCACCACGTCAGCAGGAGCAGCAGGCCGCCGAGGACGAACAGCACGCCGACCGGGCGGCGCCGCATCATGTAGAGGACGGCCGCCATGATGACGAACGCCTGCATGTCCACCGAGAGGTACCAGAGGTGGCCGAAGTCCGGTCGCGAGGTCACGAGGTTGCCCTGGACGTACCAGTTCCACGTGTAGGTCAGCACGTGCCAGACCGAGTCGACGTTGTCGCCCGAGGTGGTCTTGTCGGTGCCGTCGAGGGTCGAGACGACCAGGACCGCGGCGAGCAACAGCCACAGCGACGGACCCACCCGGAGGACGCGGCGCACGAGGGTGACCCCCGGGCGCATGTGCTCCGCGCCGCGCGAGGCGAGCGAGACGTACGCGAGGTAGCCGGCCGCCACCAGGAACACGGTGACCGCGAAGTTGCCGCTGCGGAACAGCGGACGGATCCAGGCGGTCTCGTCGATCCACTCGACCGGCCACACGACCCAGCCGTGCGACAGCACGACGAGCACGATCGCGACACCGCGGACGCCGTCGATCAGGGCGACGCGGCGGGAGGTGTTCATCCCGTCCGCCGCGGGATCACCCGGAGGCGCGGCGCTCGCGGCTCCGAGAGAGGTTGCAGACATGGCGCGAACCCTAACCCGGCGTC
>CAZDAO010000535.1:0-3134 GCA_964503015.1 uncultured Nocardioides sp.
CCTCCGGGGAGACGACCACACCGTTGGCGATCACCGAGGTGGCACCCGGCGTCAGGATGCCGCTGGGCAGCAGGTGGGTGGCGTACTTCTCGCCGTTGACGACGATGGTGTGGCCGGCGTTGTGCCCCCCGCTGGTGCGGACCACGTAGTCGATCGGGTCCGTGGTGGCCAGCAGGTCGGTGGCCTTGCCCTTGCCCTCGTCGCCCCACTGGGCGCCGAGCACGACGATCGCGGGCATCTCAGCCCTCCTAGTCACGTCAGCAGATTGACGACAGAAATGACGACAGCCCCGGCACAAGGCACCGGGGCTCTTGCGGCGCCACGTTACCGCACCTCGGCGGGGGCGCCGAGCCGGCGCAACGGCCCCGGACGGGCCCACCACCGCGGGTGGACCGCGGCCGTGGGCCTGTGGGCTAGGGTCCGGCCGTGCGCTCCCTGCTCGTGATCACCAACGCCGACGCCGGCACCTCCGACGAGGAGCGCCTGGCCGCAGCTCTCGGGGTGCTGCGCGCGAAGGCCTCGGTCGAGGTCGCGAAGACGTCCAACCCCGGCGAGCTCGACGGGGTGCTGCACCGGGCCGGCGGCCGCACGGTCGTCGTCGCCGGCGGGGACGGCAGCCTGCACGCGGTCGTGACCGCCCTCTACAAGCGCCACGAGCTGGCGGACGCCACTTTGGGGCTGCTGCCGATGGGCACCGGCAACGACTTCGCGCGCGGCAACGACATCCCCCTCGAGATCGAGGACGCCGCCCGGCTGGTGCTCAGCGGCCGACCTCGCAAGGTCGACCTGATCGTCGACGAGACCGGCAACATCGTGGTCAACAACGTGCACGTGGGCGTGGGGGCGCAGGCCAGCCGCAAGGGCGCGACCTGGAAGACCCGGCTCGGCGCGGTCGGCGTCGGCAAGGTCAACCTCGGCAAGCTCGGCTATCCGATCGGCGCGGCCATGTCGGCCTTCCACCCGCCCAGCTGGCGGCTGCGCGTCGAGCTCGACGGCGAGGTCGTCAACGACGTGAACCGACCGGTCCTGATGGTGGCCATCGGCAACGGCGCCAACGTCGGCGGCGGCACCGAGCTCAACCCCGACGCCGACACCGAGGACGGGCTGCTCGACGTGATGATCAGCCGCGCCGTGAAGCCCCTGGCCAAGCTCGGCTACGTCGCCCGGCTCCGCAAGGGTGAGCACGACGAGCGCGACGACGTGGTGACCCTGCGCGGGCGCACGGTCAAGGTGAGCGGCGACGAGTTCTGGCTGTCGGCCGACGGGGAGATCTCCGGGCCCGAGCGCAGCCGCAGCTGGCGCCTCGAGCCGGCGGCGTACTCCATGATCCTGCCCTGACCGGCTCCCGCCCCCGGTCGAGTGCTCCCGCGGCACCAGTCCCCGCAGGGCCGCGCACTCGACCCCACCGCCCGGCCAGTCGAGTGCCCTGGCGGCACCAGTCCCGCAGGGCCGCGCACTCGACCTCAGAGCCAGCCGCGGCGGACCGCCTCGACACCAGCCTGGAAGCGGGTGTCGACGCCGAGCTCGGTCATCAGGGACGCGATGCGCCGACGCACCGTCCGCAGCCCGATGCCCAGCTTGCGCGCGATGACCTCGTCGGTGGCCCCCGCCATCAGCTGCTCGAGGAGGAACTGCCGACCGTCGAGGCTGATGTCGCCCTCCTCCAGCTCGGGGACGGTGGCGGCGCTGGCCCACATCGACTCGAACCACATCGTCAGCGCGGCCACGATCGAGCGCTGCCGGACGTGCACCCGCGGCTCGTCGACGAAGCCGAGCGGCTCCGGCAGCACGGCGTGGGCGTCACCGAAGATGAACATGCGCGTGCGCACCTCGGACATCACCCGCACCTCCTCACCCAGCCGCGCCCGCACGCGCAACGCCTCGGGCGCCTCGGTGAGCGCGCGCACCGGGTAGATCGCGCGCGACCGGCGTCCTGTGGCCATCGCCTCGGCGAGCATCTCGCTGACCTTGGACTCCCGGGGCATCGCCCAGGCGTCGGGCCGCAGCCACAGCATGTCGCCGCGGCTGGTGCGGACCATGAGCTTGAGCAGCTCGAGCGGGTCGCCGCCCGAGCTGAGCTCGCCGTCCAGCGGGTGCACCTCGCTCAGGTGCTGGCGGTCTGGGCGCGTGGCCGCTGCCACCAGGTGCGGCACCGCCCTCGAGAGCTCGGTCAGCTTGCTGGCCGAGGCCGCCGCCGTACGCGCTTCCTGCAGCACCAGCTCCGAGAGCACCTCGGCCAGGGCGGGGACCACGACCCGGTCCTCGTTGAGCACCACGAGACCGCGGTCCATCAGCGGGCGCAGGTCGCGCAGCAGCCGCTCCGGCCCCACCTGCACCAGTTGAGCGACCCCCGTGAGCGTGTGGCCCGAGACGGGCACCAGTCGGAAGTAGAGGTGCTCGGTGGCGCGGTCGAGGCCGAGGGCAGCGAGGACGGAGGACGGATCACCGGGCATGGTGGCAGTTTAGTGCCAGCGGCACTCGCGACCCGCGTGGCAGCGAGCGGCCACCCCATACTGGGGCGACCAGTCGCGTGCGGGGGTGTGCGACGCGGTCGGCTCCCTTCGGGAGCACAGCGTCGGAGTCGCCGCGGGGGACGGCTCCGGCGCTTCCCTCATTTCGGGCCCTCGCCGGTGGGCGACCGGCCGCCTGTCCGCTGCATCGCCCGCGCGCGGGGCGACCCGTGACCCCCGTTAGCCTTGCGCGCATGGCACGAGGTGGGCGGCAGGCACAGGGCGATCCGGTCGACTGGGTGACGCGCGCGGCGGACGACGCCGTACGCCACGCGGGCGAGGGCAACCCGGTCACCGTGGCGTCGGGAGCGTCTCCCAGCGGACCGATCCACCTCGGCAACCTGCGTGAGTTCATCACCCCCCACTTCGTCGCCGAGGAGCTGCGCCGGCGCGGCGTGGCGGTGCGCCACCTGCACTCGTGGGACGACTACGACCGCTTCCGCAAGGTGCCGGCCGGCGTGCCCGCCGAGTGGGCCGAGCACATCGGACGCCCACTGACGGCGGTCCCCGACCCGTGGGAGTGCCACGCCAGCTGGGCCGACCACTTCAAGGCGCCCCTGCAGGACGCGCTGCGCGAGCTCGGCGTGGAGATGGAGGAGGTCTCCCAGACGGAGATGTACACCT
>CAZDAO010000536.1:0-586 GCA_964503015.1 uncultured Nocardioides sp.
CACCGGCGACGAGGACCCGGTGCCGCACGCGCACATCACGACGACCACGACGCACAAGTCCCTGCGCGGCCCCCGCGGTGGCCTGGTGCTGGCCACCGAGGAGTACGCACCCGCAGTCGACAAGGGCTGCCCGATGGTGCTCGGCGGCCCGCTGTCGCACGTGATGGCCGCCAAGGCCGTCGCCCTCGCAGAGGCCCGCACCTCGGAGTTCCAGGCCTACGCCCAGCAGGTCGCCGACAACGCGAAGTCCCTCGCCGAAGGCTTCCTCACCCGCGGAGCCACCCTCGTCACCGGCGGCACCGACAACCACATCGTGCTGCTCGACGTGTCGTCCTTCGGGCTGACCGGTCGCCAGGCGGAGTCGGCCCTGCTCGACGCCGGCGTCGTCACCAACCGCAACTCGGTCCCGTCCGACCCCAACGGCGCCTGGTACACCTCCGGGATCCGGCTCGGCACCCCCGCGCTCACCACCCGCGGGTTCGGCCACGACGAGTTCGACAAGGTCGCCGAGCTCATCGTCGACGTGCTCGCCAACACCGAGGCCGGCACGACCAAGGCCGGCGAGCCCAGCAAGGCGTCGTACGTC
>CAZDAO010000536.1:596-3128 GCA_964503015.1 uncultured Nocardioides sp.
CTGGGCGACGGGGTGGCCGACCGCGTGAAGTCCCAGTCGGCGGAGATGCTCGACAAACACCCGCTCTACCCGGGCCTGAACCTCGGCTGATCCTGCGAGAGTCCTCGCCACGGTCAGCTCTCGGAGGGGCGCACCCAGACGTACCCGACCTCGGGCCGGCCGGCACCTCCGTAGCGCGGCGAGCGGGTCACCCGGCCCTCGTCCGCCAGGTGCTCGAGGTAGCGCCTGGCCGTCACTCGCGACACGCCGATGACCTGGCCGACTTCGGCCGCCGACAGGCCGTCCGGCTGGTCGCGGAGCGCGTCGACCACGTGGCGCAGGGAGTCCAGGCTCATGCCCTTGGGCAGGGTGTCGCCGGTCGGCCGGCTGCGGAGCGCGCCGAAGAGCTGGTCGACGTCGTCCTGCACCACGTCGCCGGGCGCGCTCTCCAGCCGCGCGCGGAACTCGGCGTACTGCTCGAGCTTGCCGCGGAAGGCGGCGAAGGTGAACGGCTTGAGCAGGTAGAGCACGACGCCGTGCGACACCGCCCGGCGCACGACCTCGGAGTCGCGCGCGGACGTGACCGCGATGACGTCGACGGTGCGCCCCTCGGCGCGCAGTCGCTGCAGCAGGCCCAGGCCGTGCCCGTCGGGCAGGTGCATGTCGAGCAGGACCAGGTCGACGTCGTCGCGGGCGAGCAGGCGCACCGCCTCGCCGGCCGAGCGGGCGACACCGGCGAGCTCGAACCCCGGCACGCGACCGACGTACGTCGCGTGCGCCTCCGCGGCGACCTCCTCGTCCTCGACGACGAGCACCCGCACGGTCATCGCTCGCCCCCGTCTGCCGACGTGTCGACCGTGAGCGCGAAGCGGGCGCCGCCGAGCGGTGAGTCGGTGACCTCGAGCAGGCCGCCGTGGCGCGACACGACCTGCGAGACGATCGCCAGGCCGAGCCCGCGGCCCTCGTCGGCCTTGCTGGACCAGCCTCGGTCCAGGACGTGCGTCCGGTCCTCGGGCGGGATGCCGGGCCCGGAGTCGTCGACCTCGATCCGGAGCCGCTGCGGGTCGCCGTGGAGGCCGATGCGCACCTTCTGCGGTCGCTCCCCACGGGTCTCGGCGACGGCGTCGAAGGCGTTGTCGACGAGGTTGCCGACGAGGGCCACGAGGTCGCGCGCGGCGACCGGCAGATCGGAGGGCAGCTCGCCGTCGATGTCGAGCTCGATGCCCCGTTCGGATGCCTGGGCGGTCTTGCCCAGCAGGAGCGCGGCCAGCACGGGCTCCTCGACGGCGGCGACGACCTCGTCGGTCAGGCCCTGGGCGACCTGGAGCTCCTGGGTGGCGAACTCGACCGCCTGTTCGGGGCGCCCCATCTCCACCAGCGAGACGATGGTGTGGAGCCGGTTGGCCGACTCGTGGTTCTGCGCCCGCAGCGACTCGGTCAGGCCCCGCACCAGGTCCAGCTCGCCGGTGACGGCCTGGAGCTCGGTGCGGTCGCGCACCGTGACGACCGCCCCGACCTCGTCCTGGTGCCAGTAGGCGGGGGAGGTGCTGAGCACGAGCACCTGCTGGCCGAGGACGTAGGTCTGGTCGGCGACCGCGGTCCGCTGCTCCACAGCGGCGATCAGGCCGGGAGGCAGGCCGAGCTCGTCGAGCGGGCGGCCCTCGACCTCGTCGGGGAGGGCCAGCAGGCGCCGGGCCTCGTCGTTGACGAGCTGCACGCGCAGGTCGGAGTCGACGAGGAGGAGGCCCTCGCGGACCGCGCCGAGGACGGCGCGGTAGTACTCGTACATCCGGGTGATCTCGCGCTCACCGAGGCCGTGGGTCTGCCGGCGCAGGCGGCGCGCGATCAGCCACGCCCCGAGCAGGCCCGCCAGCATCGTGGCTCCGGCGGCGAGCCCGATCCCGGGGAGGTCGTCGAGCAGCTGGCGGTCGAGGCGGTCGATGGTGATGCCGACCGCCACCAGGGCCACCACCCGGTCGGCGTCGGCGTCGCCGGTCACCGGCACGACCGCCCGCACGGACGGCCCCAGCGTGCCGACGTACTCCTGGGTGAAGACCTCGCCCTCGGGCGCACGGCCGACCTGGCCGACGAAGGTGCCGCCGATCTGGTCCGTGTCCGGGTGGGTCCAGCGGACCCGGTCGGTGCTCATCACGACCACGAAGTCGGTGCCGGTGTCGCGGCGGACCTCCTCGGCGAACGGCTGGAGCGCCTCGGTGGGATCGGCGGTCGTCACCTCCCGCCGGACGAAGGGGGAGTCGGCGACCGAGCGCGCGACCGCCGTCGCCTGCTCGCGGGCCGCCTCGCGGGAGTCGCGGCGGGCGTCGAGCGCGGCGAGCGCGACCGCGGTGACGACGAGGACGACGACGACGCCGACCTGCAGCAGCAGGATCTGGCGGGCCACCGGGCTCTCGCCCCGGGCGCGACGCGTCATGCCGGGCATTGTGCCCCACGCGGGTGGGGCACCTGTGACGGCGAACACAACGAACAGAACGGTGACGGGGCTCACAGGCTCGGTGACGCTTGCGGACGGGCCGGCGATCGCCGGTACCCGGA
>CAZDAO010000537.1:0-3126 GCA_964503015.1 uncultured Nocardioides sp.
GACGCCGGGTTAGGGTTCGCGCCATGTCTGCAACCTCTCTCGGAGCCGCGAGCGCAGCGCCTCCGGGTGACCCCGCGACGGACGGGATGAACACCTCCCGGCGCGTCGCGCTGATCGACGGCGTCCGCGGCGTGGCGATCGTGCTCGTCGTGCTGTCCCACGGCTGGGTCGTGTGGCCCATCGAGCGGATCGACGAGACGGCCTGGATCCGTCCGCTGTTCCGAAGCGGCAACTTCGCGGTGACCGTGTTCCTGGTGGCAGCCGGCTACCTCGCCTACGTCTCACTCGCTTCGCGGGGACTGGAGCACGCCCGACCCGGCGTCACCCTGGTGCGCCGCATCCTGCGGGTGGGTCCGTCCCTGTGGCTGCTGCTCGCCGCGGTCCTGGTCGTCTCGACCCTCGACGGCACCGACAACACCACCTCCGGCGACAACGTCGACTCGGTGTGGCACGTGCTGACCTACACGTGGAACTGGTACGTCCAGGGCAACCTGGTGACCTCACGACCGGACTTCGGCCACCTCTGGTACCTCTCGGTCGACATGCAGGCCTTCGTCATCATGGCCGCGGTCCTCTACATGATGCGGCGGCGCCCGGTCGGCGTGCTCTTCGTCCTCGGGGGCCTGCTGCTCCTGCTGACGTGGTGGCGCTTCCACGTCACCGACACGGAGTACCTCTTCCAGGTGCTGGTGCGCACCACCGCCCGGATGGACCCGTTCGTCGTGGGCGTGATGCTCGGCGCCGCGCTCCCTCTCGTGCGCCGCCTCGACATCCCCCAGTGGGCGGTCCGCTGGACCGCGACGGTCACGCTGGCCGGGCTCGTGCCGCTGGCGTACTACTGCTCGCGCGACGAGCGCTTCCTGGCGTGGGGAGTCACAATGCTCGAGCTCGACCTCGCCCTCCTCTTCGGCGCCACCGCGATGCTGGTCCGCGCACCGCGTCCGATCACCGTCATGAGCGCGCGCCCGCTGGCGTTCCTCGGGCGCCACTCGCTCCTCCTCTACATCTGGCACTACCCCGTGTTCACGTTCCTCGCGCGGCACACCGAGGACTGGGGCTGGGTCCCACGGACCGCGGTGGCGCTCCTGCTCACCGTGGTCGTCTCGCTGCTCGCCCACCGCCTGGTGGAGCGCCGCGCGACGGAGCTGCTGCGCCACCCGGCGTGGGCGGACGCAGATCGCGGGGTGCTGCATCTCGCCGCCAGCCGCGCGGCAGTCCTGTGGACGCGCGGTCGCGAGCAGGTGGCGCGCCGATGACCACCCAAGCGCCCGCTCGGTCGCTCGTCACGACGGTTCGCCGAGCCTCCAGAAGGCGATCCCAGCACGCGAGCCTGCCGATGGTCGTTGTGCTGCTCGCTCTCTTGGCGCAAGGCGCCTTCATCATGTGGTGCGCCAAGGGCGCCTACTTCTGGAACGACGACTGGGATTTCCTGCTCCGACGCGGGACTGTGCCAGGCGAGAGCTTCGGCTGGTTCGCTCCGCACAACGGTCACTGGTCCACGGGCCCCGTCCTGGTCATGCGTGCCCTCTTCTCCGTATTCGGGATGAAGACGTACATGCCGTACGCACTGGTGGTCGTGCTCATTCACCTCGCCATAGCCGGTGTGTCCTACGTTCTCTTCCGTCGAGCCGGAACGAGTGACTGGGTAGCGGCAGCCAGCGCTGTCTTGATGACGTTCGTGGCCGTCGGTCTGGAAAACGTCATCTGGGACGCGGCGATGAACAACACGGGTGCGCTGCTGCTGGGGATCGTGTCCTGCTACGTCTTGTTGTCAGGTGGCGGGAGCCGTCGTGCGCTCATTACGGCCTGGGTGCTCCTCGTCTTCGCTCTCTCCTGCTCAGGCACCGGCATCAGCGCAGTTGTGTTCGCAAGTGTCTTCGCCGCCAGCCAGTACCGTCCGATCGACGGACTACGCGTCGCCAGTGTGCCCGCCGGCGTCTTCGTGCTCTGGTACGCCGCTATTGGCGCCAGCGGAGAATCGTTCTGGGTCGGCAGTGGACGCGACTACTTCAAGGTCCCGCTTTTCATCTGGACCGGTCTCACCAAGGCACTCGGGAACTCGGTGGGCATCACAGAGTTGGGCCCTGTCTTGTTTCTTGCGATCGTCGTCATCCTGCTCACCGACCACCGAAGCTCCCCGGCCATGCGACATCTCGCCTGGGGTGGCATCGCTGCGGCGACTGCGCAGCTCGCCCTCGAGGGCTTCGGCCGCATCGCTCTGGGCGTGGAGCAGGCAGGCGCGGGACGCTATGCCTACTTCACGGTCGTGCTATTGCTTCCCGCGGTGACGGTCACCCTCACGCGCATCAGCAGGATGACTGTGGAACCTCGTTGGGTGGCAGGCACTGCGGCCGCCGTCCTGATGCTCAGCTATATCGCCCACGGCGTGGGCGAGCTGCTGAACTATCGCGACTTCTACCACGCCGTCTCCGCACCTTGGAAGGGGCGCCTTCTCGGCATGGTTGCGAGTGCCGATGCTGGCCAAGAGCCGCTTACGGATGAGTACGACGACGCGTATAACAAGTTCATCACCCAGGACCTTGTTGCGTCACCGCAGATCCGAGCGGCACTTCCCGAGGGTGAGCCGACCGTCGAGGAACGTCTCGCTGCCGAAACCATGTTCAACATTGGAGTCGGGACGAAGACGTACGACCTCTTCCGGCCGGCATTCGTCGATCTCACTTTCGGATGGAACAGGGACATCAAGAACGGGCCCGGGTGTGCTCTCTATCGAGCGACAGTCCCCAGCCCGATGCTCCAAATTGCCACGCAAGACGGAATTGAAGTAGGAATCACGAGCGAGGCCACGGAAGTCGTCACCCGCTTGATGCGCGACGACAAGCTGTCCGAAGGCCGTATCTGGGAGGTAGAACCAGGCTCGATCCACATCGCGTCTACGGCGAAGAACGCGGTGCTACAAGTCAGCTTCAACGCCGGCGGGGAGTACACGATCTGCAAGCAGTGAGCCGCCCGCGCGAACGGCCCCCGAGCAGGTGCTCGGGGGCCGTCGGCGTCGGAGGGGCTACTTCTTGCGGCGCAGCCGGTCCACCGAGTGCAGCACCTTGTGGGCCAGCTCGTCGGAGATGCCGAGCCGGCGCTTGACCCGGTCGTAGACGTCGAGCACGG
>CAZDAO010000538.1:0-3117 GCA_964503015.1 uncultured Nocardioides sp.
CCTCCGACCGATCCGGCTCCGAGCGCTCCGGCGCGTCGGAGAAGTCCGGTGACGCCCCGCGCCGCCGCAACCGCAACCGTCGCCGCACCCGCGGCGGCCAGTCCGTCGAGGCGCCGAAGGCGTGAGTCAGCGCTTCTTCGGGGCCTTCTTCGCGGTCTTCTTCGGCTTCGGCCGTGACGCCCGCTCGACGAGGTTCTCGGCGACCTCGCGATAGGCCTTCGCGCCCTTGCTGCTGCGGCTGGTCGCCAGGATCGAGCGGCCGGCCGCCGGGGCCTCGGCGAACTTGATCGTCTTGGGGATCGGCGGCTCGACGACCTCGAGGTCGTAGGTCTCGCTGATCGTCTCCAGCACGGTGCGGGCGTGATTGGTGCGGCCGTCGTAGAGCGTCGGCAGCACGCCCCACACCTCCAGGCTGCGATTGGTGAAGCGTCGTACGTCGTGGACGGTGTCGAGCAGCTGCCCGACGCCGCGGTGCGAGAGCGTCTCGCACTGGAGGGGGACGAGCACGCCGTCGGCGGCGGTCAGCGCCGCGACCGTGAGCACGCCGAGCGAGGGCGGGCAGTCCAGCAGGACCCAGTCGTAGGCCTCGTCACCGAGGTCGTCGGCCAGCTGCTCGAGCGTGCCCCGGATGACGTGCTCGCGGCCGGTGCGGGTGAGCAGGTCGGCCTCCGCGCGGGCCAGCTCGATCGTGGCGGGCAGGACGTCGACCCCGTCCTCGGTCTCGATGATGATCTCGGTGGGGTCCACGCCCTGCGTCAGCACGTGGTGGATCGAGGTCTCGAGGTCCTCGGGGTCGATGCCGAGCGAGAAGGTCAGGCACGCCTGCGGGTCGAGGTCGACGAGCAGCACGCGCTGCCCCAGCTCGGCCAGCGCGGCCCCGATCGAGGCCACGGAGGTGGTCTTGGCGACCCCGCCCTTCTGGTTGGCGACGGCCAGCGTGACGGGGGCCGCTCCCCGGCTCTTGGTGCTCATTGCCCGCCATTGTGCCGGACCGGGTCGCGGCCCGACCGGTCGTCCTGAAATGCTGGGGCCATGAGCACCTCCTTGATCACCGGCGCGACCGCCGGCATCGGCCTCGAGTTCGCCCACCAGCTCGCCGGCCGCGGTGACGACCTCGTCCTCGTCGCCCGCGACGCGCACCGCCTCGGATCGGTCGCCGAGGAGCTGCGCCGCGCCCACCAGGTCGACGTCGAGGTGCTGGTCGCCGACCTCGTCGACCGCGACCAGCTCGCCACCGTCGAGGCCCGGCTCGCCGACCGCGAGCGACCGGTCGACCTGCTGGTCAACAACGCCGGCTTCGGGCTCAAGCAGCGCTTCCTCGACAACTCCGCCGACGACGAGACCGCGATGCTCGAGGTGCTCGTCACCGCCGTGCTGCGGCTGAGCCATGCCGCGCTCGGCGCGATGGCCGAGCGCGGCCACGGCGGCATCATCAACGTCTCCAGCGTCGCCGCCTTCCTCCCCCGCGGCACCTACTCCGCGGCCAAGGCGTGGGTCAACAGCTTCAGCGAGTGGGCGCACCTGGAGTACCGCTCGCGCGGCGTGCAGGTCATGGCGCTGTGCCCCGGCTTCACCAAGACGGAGTTCCACCAGCGCATGCAGGTCAAGCGCGGCGACGGCTTCATGTGGCTCGAGCCGGACTTCCTCGTGCGCAAGGCGCTCGAGGACTTCGCCAAGGGCCGCGCCTACTCCATCCCGGGCGCGCAGTACAAGACGATCATCGCGCTCACCAAGGCCATCCCCAACCGGGCGCTTCGGCTCACCCAGAGCATGGGCCGCCGGTGAGCGTGCGGGTCACGCCGGCGCGCGTCGAGGACGCCGAGGCCCTGGCCGACCTGCACCTCGACGTCTGGGAGGAGGCCTACGCCGACCTCATGCCGGCGTCGGTCTTCACTGAGCGGCGGGCCCGGCGCGCCGAGCGGGTGCAGAGCTGGAGCACGATCATCGACGCCGGGTCGAGCGACAACCTGCTGGCGTGGTCCGGCGACCGGCTCGTCGGCTTCTCCAGCACCGGGCCCGGCCGCGACGACCCGGACGACGGCCTCCCGCCGCTGGAGCTGATGGCGCTCTACGTGCGGGCGTCGTCGTACGGCACCGGGGTGGGGTACGCCCTGCTCGAGGCGGCGGTCGGGGCGTCCGACGCCTACCTCTGGGTGCTCGACGGCAACGAGCGGGCGATCACCTTCTACGAGCGCCAGGGCTTCCGCTTCGACGGGGTCACCAGGCCCGAGGACGTCGGGCTGCACCGGCGCATGGTCCGCCGCGGTCCTCGGTCGGGCTAGTCGGCGGTCGGGGTCAGGAGCACACCACGGCGTCGAGCTGGGGTCCGGCGATGCCGTTCAGGCGTGCCACCAGGTCCGCCAGCCGGAACGGCTTCTTCAGCACCGCGTCGGCCCCCGCCGCGTGGCACTCCTCGTCGTGGGCGATCCCGGAGTGTCCGCTCGCGACCAGGATCACGCCGCCGAAGCCGTCGTCGCGCACGCGCCGCACCAGCCCCAGGCCGTCGCCGTCGGGAAGCCCCCGGTCGACGACCATGGCATCGATCTCCCGGTCCGCGAGCACCTCCACGGCCTCCGCGCCGGTGCCGCGGCTGACCACGTCGAAGCCGGCCCGCGTGAGGGACAGGCTCATCACGTGGACCAGGTCGGGCTCGTCCTCGACGAGGAGCACGGTCAGGGGCACACCCGAAACGTACACGTCGAGGCAACACCGCGGGACCAGAACGGTAACGAAAGCGGCTCATCCCAATCGGGGGTGTAGGAGTTGGGGTCTGAAGCCGCCGGTCTCGAGCAGGCTTCGGGCGATGTAGTTGGTCAGGTTGCGGAACCCGAATGCGGAGCCGCGCAGGTGTTCGAGCCGTCCGTTGAGCGCCTCGGTCGGCCCGTTGCTGGTGCCGGGTCGTTCGAAGTAGGCGAGCACGTCAGCGGCTCGCTTCTTCAGGGTCCGGCCCAGGGTGGTGAGCTCGGTGAGCACCTTGGGGACGCCGGCGCTGAGGTCGGTGATCAGCTTCTCCATGAGCTCGCGGCCGCGTTGCCGGCCCTCGTGGCGATAGGCGGCGATCATGCGCTGGTAGACACCCCAGGTCGCCTCGACCTCGACGTGAGCGTCATCAACGAA
>CAZDAO010000539.1:0-3107 GCA_964503015.1 uncultured Nocardioides sp.
GCTTCTTGTTGAAGCTCTTGCGGGTCACGCTGACCAGGGCGGGATGCTTCTCGCCCGCGGCCGCGAGCTCGACCCGCTGCTGCGGTGAGCGCCGGGCGTGGAGCTCGAGCGCCTGGGCGAGCCAGCCAACGAACGAGCCGGGTGAGTCGGCGTCGGTGTCCAGGTCTGCGAGGTAGGCCGATCGTGCGAGGTCCCACACGCCGGGTTTCCAGTAGATCCCGACCGGGACCGTGGTCTGGCTCGTCACCTGATCACTCCCCTGGTCTCCTCCGCCGGCGTCGAGCTGCAGCGGCTAACACCAACGCCGCCGCATTCCCGGTCGGGGCCCTGCGCAGCCGTTCCCACCCTCGCTCGAGTCCTTCCGTTCCAGCCAGCTACGAGTGCAGCTGCGCCGCGCCGCCGCAGCGGAGTCCGCGCCCGGTGAGGCCGGTTTTCCCCACCCTCGCCGGGTGCCCACCTTTCCACAGGTCCGCCCTGTGGCCCGGTAGGCGTCGGCCACCGCTGGGAGACTTAGTCCTGTCAGTTCTTTCTATTCTACTCACGGAGGACAGCCGCATGACCGACACCATCCAGACCACCGCCGACACCACCGCCGACACCGCCGCCGAGACCGTCGCGGCTGAGGAGTTCGCGTACCTCGACCCCGCCGACATCATCATCGGCACCAATGTCCGGGCCGACCTGCGCCCCGACCACAAGGAGTTCCGCAAGTCGATCAAGGAGCG
Source organism: uncultured Nocardioides sp. (assembly GCA_964503015.1). Lineage (GTDB taxonomy): Bacteria > Actinomycetota > Actinomycetes > Propionibacteriales > Nocardioidaceae > Nocardioides. Next base: position 726 of record CAZDAO010000539.1, read on the forward strand.
CGGCGTGCTGGAGGCCGTCACGGTCTACCGCGACGAGGACGGCCAGTACGTCCTGCTGCGCGGCCAGCGCCGCACCGTGACCGCCGCCGAGGTCGGCACCCCGACCGGCCTGATCCCGGCCCGCGTCGTGCCCCAGCCCGCCGACGCCGACCGGATCGGTGACCAGATGGTCGAGAACATCCACCGCGCCGGGATGCGCGAGGCCGAGATCGTCGCGGGCGTGGAGCAGCTGGCCCTGCTCGGCGTGAGCGCCGCGCAGATCGCCAAGCGCACCAGCATCGACCGGCCGACCGTGAACGCCGCCTTGGCGGTCACCAAGGCCGACCAGAGCCGCAACCGGCTCGACTTCGGCGACCTGACCTTGGAGGAGGCCGCGATCTTCGCCGAGTTCGAGCACGACCCCGAGGCCGTCGAGCGACTGGAGAACGCCAAGCGGTGGCGGCGCTCGCTCGCCCACGAGGCCCAGCGGCTGCGCGACGAGGCCGCAGAGCGCGAGGCCGACGCCGCCGAGGTCGAGCGGCTGCGCGCCGAGGGCCTGCCGGTGCTGAGCGCCGAGGAGGTCGAGGAGGCCGACGAGGTGCTGCGCATCGAGCGGCTGGTCACCGAGGACGGCGAGCCGCTGCCCGAGGAGGAGTGGCCCAACGTCCCGGGCGCTCGCGTCCACGTCGTCAAGGAGTGGGTCTACCCCGAGGACGAGTACGACGAGGAGAGCGAGGACGGCGACGAGTCGGAGGACGAGGGCAGCGAGCCCGCCGAGCCCTACCAGCAGTACGTGCCGGCGTGGGTCGTGACCGACCTCGCCGCCTCCGGCCTGCGTCGTCGCGGCGTTTCCGGCAGCACCAGCGCCGACAGCAGCGACGAGGGCGAGAGCGAGGAGCAGGCCGAGGCCCGCCGCGAGGAGCGCCGCCGCGTGATCGCCAACAACAAGGCCTGGGCGAGCGCGGAAACGGTGCGCCGCGAGTGGCTGGCCACGTTAGTCGCCCGCAAGACCGCCCCGAAGGGTGCCGAGGCCCTGATCTGCGAGGCCGTCGTCACCGGACACCACTCGCTGAGCAAGGCCATGGACCACCGGCACCCGATGCTGTTCACGCTGCTGGGCCTCGACCGTCCCACCGGCTACTACGGCGCGGGGCACGACGAGTGCCACAAGATCGCCACCAGGGCGAGCACGCCGAAGGCCGCGACCATGACCACGCTCGCCGCCGTCATCGCCGCGTGGGAGGCCACGACCGGCAAGCACTCGTGGCGCAACCCGACCGCGTGGGATGCCCGCGTGCTCGGCGCGCTCGTGGAGTGGGGCTACCAGCCCAGCGAGGTCGAGCGGATCCTGCTCGGCGAGGAGCCGTCGTCGAGCACCGGCAGCGACGAGCCGGAAGACGAGGCCAGCGACGCCGAGGCCAGCGACAGCGCCGCCTGACTGGCTCCCCACTCCCCCACCTGAGGGCGGTTCTTCCTGTGGAGAACCGCCCTCAGTGGAATAGAAACCATAGAATGACTCAGTTCGTTTGATCCGCTCCGGGAGGACCCCCGACATGTCACACGAGATCGAGACCCACGGCTCGCAGGCCGCAGCCGTCTTCGCCCGCAAGGACGCCTGGCACCGCCTGGGCACCACCGTCCGCGACCGCGCGTTCACCGCCGAGGAGGCCATGACGCTCGGCCACCTGGGCGGCTGGGACGTCCGCAAGTTGCCGCTCACCACCGCCGAGGTCAGCGAGGGCGGCGTCACCGCGATCGAGGTCCCCGGCTTCGCCACGGTGCGCACCAACCCGTTCACCGGCCAGCCCGAGGCGCTCGGCGTCGTCGGCGGCGGCTACACCCCGCTGCAGAACGAGGACCACGCCGAGTTCCTGAACCTGCTGGCCGACGAGTCGGGCGCGATCTTCGACACCGCCGGGTCGCTGCGCGGCGGTCGGCAGGTGTTCATCACGATGCAGCTGCCGAACTCGCTCACCATCGGCGGCACCGACCGCGTCGACCTGAACATCGCCGCACTCAACAGCCACGACGGATCCAGCGCGTTCCGCATCCTCGTGACCCCGGTCCGCGTCGTGTGCGCGAACACCCAGAGCGCGGCCCTGCGCAACCACGAGTCGTCGTTCTCGATCCGGCACACCCGCAACGCCAAGGCCGCCGTACAGACCGCCCGCGACGCGCTCGGGCTGACCTTCACCTACGTCGACGCGTTCCAGGCCGAGGCCGAGCGGCTGATCCAGCAGACCATGACCGACGCCGCATTCGACTCCCTGATCGACGCCACGTTCGGCAAGGCCGAGGCCAACGCGACCAAGCGAGTCCGCGAGACCGAGCGCCGTCGCCGCTCCCGCCTGCACTGGCTCTTCGCCGACGCCGAGACGCAGGCCGGCATCCGCGACACCGCGT
>CAZDAO010000540.1:0-3095 GCA_964503015.1 uncultured Nocardioides sp.
CTAACCGATCCGGCGAATCCTAAGCTGACGACGAGCGAGATCAATGCCATGTCCTTGGCCTTGGTTGATCCATCGATGAGCCCACCAGACGGACCTGGTGGAACGTTGTTCTTCTCTGCAGGCGACTACTGGATCCAGGCCATGGAGGAAGCAGATCTTGACCCGGCGATGCGTACGTCGCCATACGCAGTATCCAATGCCAACGTGGTAAACCACTGGGCGCAGGGCGGAATTCAGATCCGTCCAGGCGTCAGCTACATCGGCGAGCCCGGAACTCGCCTGTTGTGGTCGGAGACGCTTGAGTCTGACCACGACGAGATGAACCCGAACCACAACGCAACCATGTTCGGCGCCGTGTCGCCCTTTGCGTGGGAGTCGAGCGCGTATGTCGACGCTGTCATAACCGACACCGTCCTCGCTGGCCAACGGATCTTCGAGGTTGACTCAGTCACTGGGTTCGACATCGGCGATCTGGTGATGCTCCAACTCGGATATATCCCGGAAGATCGGCCTGAGTTCGTATGGTGGACTCACGCCACCGTCATCGACATCGATGACGAGAGTCCTTACCACATCACTCTCGATCATCCAGCCGCAATCCCTGTACAGAGTCTGGATTTTGGCGATCCAGACGCTGAAACGGCGCACCTCATCCGGAAGCTCAACCGCGTTGTCGAGAACATCGAGATCCGAAACTTCGAGTTGCTCCAGAATCCAGAGCCTGACCCGAATCCCGAAGTCGCTGTCATCCAGCCCGAGACAGGGATCTACTTTCACTACACCCGCGGGACCCGGGCGGAAAACCTCATTGCAACAGATGTTGGCGCTGGTGCAGTGGTCTTTCAGTACTGCGAACGCGGTGCAGTGCGCAACCTACATGTGAAGGCGGCAACTGGCTCGGACTACTACGGGCGCTGCATGTCCTTTGCAAACTCTCGGGGCATCACAGTCGATGATGTCACGCTTGAGAACTTCCGTAGCGTCCCGGTGTTCTCAGAGCTTCAGTCCTCCCAGATCCGCCTCCGGAATCTTCACCTCGTTAACTACAACGAGGATCGAGCTGTAGGCACGACCGAGGGACTGCTTGTCACGAGCTTTGAGTCTACGATCGACGCGGAAGGACTCACGGTCGATGGCTTCGGGGGCTACGCACTAACCTATGCAGCCGGCAACCCGCCACTCGGCACGAACATCTTCTCGGTCGACAACCTATTCTTGCGCCCGCTTAAGAAGGTAGACGGTAGTGGGACGTCATTCTATGCCTACCCAGCGCGTGTTCAAATGCGCAACCTCGGAGGCACCGTGCGCCACGACCGATGCTACGGCGACGAGGCTGCAACAGGCGACGTGCAACTTCGGCAGCGGTTTATGCAGCCGAGAGTCTGGTCACAGAAGATCGCTATTCCGGTCGACGACGACGCCTACGATGTTCCGCTCCCGGACGGCCTACTCCGACGGGGCCGCATAAGCTACAGCGACTCCACGCTGCCGGCCGACACGGCGCTGAGGCACATCTGGTGGGTGAATGGCGACTTCAGCGCCCACAAGATCGATCTTCGCGATCAGCTAGTCGCCGCGGACGACCAGACTGTTGAGTTTTCGCCTCGGGTAACGGCGATGGGGCCAGCATCGGAAAACGGATTCGGAGAGCAGCTCGTTGATGAGGTTATGGGCGAGTACGTCATCGAGGATCGATTCCTGCGCATCGATACATCCGACACCATGCCAGCAGATAAGTCCATCACCATATGGCTTGAGTACTTCCCCTATGAAGCGCCCTACGGCTCGCGAGACGACGGGGACTATGCGTTTACGCAGGCGCCGGCAATCTAATCTGAGTCTCAGGGTCCTCTCAGAATTACCGAACGGGGACCCAGGGCCGGCTAGCCTAGGCCGCCTGTCTGGTCTCGCTGGCCCGTGTGTGTAACTGAAGGGGCACTCGGCGAGTGAAACTACTAAGGGCCTGAGCGGATAGGTGCTCAGGAGGCTGGGCTCCATCGGTCTCGGTAGTCGATGAGGCGGCCGATGATGACTACGGCGGTGGCCAAGCAGAGCGCGGGGTGGCGGTGGTGTGATCGTCGGTCGGTGCTGCGGCGGAGCTGGCCGTAGTTCGACCACCACGAGTTGGTGGCTTCGACGGTCCATCGGAGCCCGAGGCGGACCGGCTGCTTCTGGCCCTTCACCTTGGTGCCGCGCAGCTGGATGTTGAAGTCGGTCACGCCTGCGTCGCGGAGTCGGTCGCGGACCGCTGCGGAGTCGTAGCCTCGGTCGAGGTGCAACGTTTCGATGTCGTCGAAGTAGCCGGCGGCCTTGACGTCGTCGAGGGTGGGGATCAAGAGGGGGACGTCGTTGCGGTTGGCGCCGTCGATGACCCACCCGACGGGGATGCCGTGCATGTCGGAGGCGACGGACCACTTCCATCCGGACCTCCCGCGATCTGTGGGGTTCGGGCCGGTGCCTTCGCCTCCGTAGGGCGCCTTGTGCAGCGATCCGTCGAGCGAGACGTTGTCGAGGTCGAGACCGACGATGCGGTCGAACGCGGCCAGTGCTTCGGTCTTGCGCTGGTCGAAGACCCCTGCGTTGATCCACTCGTCTCGCCGGGTGCGCAGGGTGGTGTCGGAGACCTGATGGCCGAGGATGGCTTCGACGTCCACCCACGACGACCCGGTCACGAGGCGGATCATCAGCCCCCAGAAGCACAGCCGGTCCGGGACCCGGGGCCGGTGACAGCCCAGAGGGTGCGTCTGATCTGGCGGCGGAACCGGTTGCTGATCTGGTTGAACAACACCGGCGAAGGGACGGACACCCCAGATCGCCCGTCAGGTACTGCATCACCTGCGCAGGTTCGGCACGTACGCGTTCAACTCCATCCGGTCGATGCACTCCACCTCCTAGCTCACGTGCACACCTTGTTGATGTTCGTCACGCTCTCCACGCCACCACCGTGCACGCACCAGGGGTGGTTCGTCCGCCCCGACCCACTTCACCCCACCACCGAGCCGCGTCGCTCGGAGGCCGGCGGGAGGGCCACCCTCCCCCGCTAACCCGGGTCTTTCAGTAGCGATCGGGGGGTGAGAGGCCGCGTCCGCGAAGCG
>CAZDAO010000541.1:0-3089 GCA_964503015.1 uncultured Nocardioides sp.
GTGGCCCTCGGGCTCGTCGCCCGCAGCATGGGCGCGGACGGCGTCGACGCCTCGTCCGGCGAGGTCGACCCCAACTGGCTCACCGAGACCCTGAGCACCATCGGCAGCACCTTCGTCACCCTGCTGCGCGCCGTCGTGCCGCCGCTGGTCTTCCTCGCGATCGTGGCCTCGATCGCCAACCTGCGCGACGTCACGGGCGCGGCGCGGCTGGCGTGGAAGACCCTGGCGTGGTTCGCGATCACCGCGCTGGTCGCGGTGTCCATCGGCATCGTGCTCGGCCTCGTGCTGCAGCCCGGAGACCACACGAGCGTGACCTCCGATGCGGCGAGCGCGCCGTCGAGCACGGGTTCGTGGCTCGACTTCCTCACCGGCCTCGTGCCGGCCAACGTCCTGGGTCTCGAGGGCTCGGCGAACGACGACGGCAGCGTGTCGATGTCGTTCAGCGTGCTGCAGCTGCTCGTGGTCGCCATCGCCACCGGCATCGCGGCCCTGAAGGTCGGCGAGGCGGCCGACTCGTTCCTCACCTTCGTCCGGTCCGCGCTGGCCGTGGTCCAGAAGGTGCTGTGGTGGATCATCCTGCTCGCCCCGGTCGCGACCGTCGGCCTGCTGGGCAACGCCGTCGCCTCCTACGGCTGGGACGCGCTGGGCTCGCTCGGCACCTTCACCGCCGCGATCTACCTCGGCCTGCTGCTGGTCGTCGGCGTGGTCTACCCGGTGCTGCTGCGCCTCAACGGCCTGTCGGTGAAGCAGTTCTTCTCCGGTGCCTGGCCGGCCATCTCGCTGGCGTTCGTGTCGCGCTCGTCGGTCGGCACCATGCCGGTGACCGAGAGCGTGACCGAGCGCAACCTGGGCGTGCCGCGCGCCTACGCCTCCTTCGCGGTGCCGCTGGGTGCCACCACGAAGATGGACGGCTGCGCCTCGATCTACCCAGCCATCTCGGCGATCTTCGTGGCCCAGTTCTTCGGCCTCGACCTGTCGGTGACCGACTACCTGCTGATCGCGTTCGTGTCCGTCATCGGCTCGGCCGCCACCGCCGGCGTCACCGGGGCGACGGTCATGCTCACCCTGACCCTGTCGACCCTCGGCCTCCCGCTGGAGGGTGTGGGCCTGCTGCTCGCGATCGACCCGATCCTCGACATGGGCCGCACCGCGGTCAACGTCACCGGCCAGGCGCTGGTGCCCACGATCGTGGCCAAGCGCGAGGGCATCCTCGACCAGGCGGCGTACGACGCCCCGCGCGGCGGCACGCCGTGGCGCGAGGACACGGCACCCTCGGACGCCGACCGCGAGGTGCGGGTGGGGGCTCCGGAGGGCGTGCCCGCCTGACGACCCTTCGGGTCACCTGCGTCAGCGGGGGCGGCGGCGACTGGGATACTGGTCGCCGTTGCCCCCGTGGCGCAATGGATAGCGCAACGGCCTTCTAATCCGTGGGTTGCAGGTTCGAGTCCTGCCGGGGGCGCTGCGGCCGACACGCCGAGCCACCTCCCCCGTCGGCCGCCCACCTCCCGCGAGGATCGGTGCAGGCCCGGCGGAGTATGAGTCCGCCGGGCCAATGACGTCCTCGGGCTCAGGCCAGCGGGCCGGGCCGGACGGCGTACGCGTCGATCTCGCCGCGCACGCGCGCCTTGACGTCGTCGGGGGCGAAGGACGCCTCGACCGCCGCCCGGGCGAGGTCGGCGACGCCGGTCTCGTCGAGGTCCAGGAGCCCGGCGGCGACCTCGTAGTCGCGGTTGAGCGAGGTCGAGAACATCGGCGGGTCGTCGGAGTTGATCGTGACGGTCACGCCGGCGTCCACGAAGGTCCGGAGCGGGTGGTCCTCGATCCGCTCGACGGCACGGGTGGCGACGTTGGAGGTGGGGCACACCTCCAGCACCACACCGGTCTCGGCGAGGTGGGCCAGCAGCTCGGGATCCCGGGCGGCGGAGGTCCCGTGCCCGATCCGCTCGGCACCGAGCAGGCGCAGCGACTCCCAGATGGTCTCGGGCCCGGTCGTCTCGCCGGCGTGCGGCACCGACCGGAGCCCGTCGGCGCGGGCGCGGTCGAAGTGCTCCCGGAACTGTGCGCGGGGCACCCCGATCTCGGGACCGCCGAGCCCGAAGCCGACGAGGGCGTCGGTGCGGTGCTCGAGGGCGTACTGGAGCGTGGCGTCGGCAGCCGGGATGCCCGACTCCCCCGGGATGTCGTAGATCCAGCGCAGCACCAGGCCGAAGTCGCGCTCGGCGGCGACGCGCGCGTCCTCGATCGCCTCGGTGTAGGCCTCGATGGCGATGCCCCGGACCACCGAGGTGTACGGCGTGCAGGTGAGCTCGGCGTAGCGGAGGTTCTGGCCCTCGGCCATCTCCCTGGCCACCTCGTAGGTCAGCAGCCGGATGTCCTCCGGCGTCCGGACGAGGTCGACCACGGCGAGGTAGACGTCGATGAAGTGCGCGAAGTCGCGGAAGGTGAAGTAGTCCTTCAGGCCCTCGAGGTCGCTGGGCACCCCGGCGTCGGGGTGGCGCGCCGCGAGCTCGGAGACGATCCGCGGCGACGCCGACCCGACGTGGTGCACGTGCAGCTCGGCCTTGGGCAGTCCGGCGATGAAGTCCTGGAGGCTCACGCCCGGCAGTGTGTCAGCCGACCATCCGCTGGGCGATATCGGCGATCGTCAGCCCCTCGCCCTCGATCTTCTCGCCGTCGACCAGCACCGTCGGGGTCGCGTTGACGCCGGCCTTGGACGCGGCCTCGCCGGCCGCGTCGACCCAGCCCTCGAACGCCATGTCCTCGATGCCGGGACGCACCTCCGACTCGGTCGCGCCGGCCTCGACCGCCAGGTCGACGAGGTCGTCGTCGCTGGGGAACGGCCCCTCCTCGGACGGCTGGTTGTCGAAGAGCAGGTCGTGGAACTCCTTGGCGACCTCGGGACCGGACGCGTCGAGGACCACGGCGAAGGCGTTGGCCGAGCGGGGCGAGTAGTCGTCGATGTAGTCCAGGAACGGGATCGGTCGATACTCGACCTTGACGTCGCCGGCCTCGACCGCCGCGTCGAGCCGGTCGCGCACGGTCTGCTCGAGCTGGCCGCAGAACGGGCAGAGGAAGTCCTCGTAGACCAC
>CAZDAO010000542.1:0-3085 GCA_964503015.1 uncultured Nocardioides sp.
GGGCGACCGGTCGGGACCCGCCGCCGCGACGGCGAGCGAGACGGCCAGCGCGAGCCCCGCGACACCGACCAGGGCGGCGCCGGCGCGCCGCAGGCCCGAGCCGCGGTCGTCCTCGCCGAGGAAGTCGGCGAGGTCCTGCACCGGCGGTGGCGGTGGCTGCTCGGCCCGCGCGGGAGGGTGTACGCCGTCCGCGACGGCCCGCTGCCGCGGGACGGCGACCGGGGGCGGCGGCTGCGTCGGCGGAGCCGGTGCGAGCGGTGGCGCCTGCTCCCGGGAGGTGCGCTCCTCGACCAGTGCCCGCATCCGCTCGGACGGCTCGACGCCCAGCTCCTCGGCGAGGACCTCGCGGTAGCGGCGCAGCTCGTGCCGGGCCGCGGCCGCGTCACCGAGGCCGAGGTGGCCGCGGACCACCAGCTCCCGCGCCGACTCGCGCAGCGGATCGAGGCCGCCCGCCACGGTCGCGGCCTCGACGGTCAGGGCGAAGTCGTCGGCCCCGAGCCCGTGGCGGGCGATCCGCTCGAGGGCCTCGACCCGCACCAGCTCCAGCCGCGGACGCTCCTCCACCACCCAGTCGTCGAACCAGCCGGGGAGGAGGTCGGGGCCGCTCAGCACGGCGAGCAGCTCGCGCGCCGTCCCACCGTCCATCGGCAGCTCGGTCAGCCCGGCCGCCCGCCGCAGGTCGTCGACGTCGACCCGGATGCCCTGCGCCAGGGTCACGGTGGACCTGCCGGGACGCAGCAGGCCCGGGCACCGCCGCTGGCACTGCCACACCGCCCGGCGCAGGCTGCCGAGGGCGTGCTCGTCGGTGCTGTCCGGCCACAGGATGCTCGCGACCTGAGCCCGCGTGCCGGGGGCGACCAGGCCGAGGAGCGCCACCAGGCGCTGCTCGCGGTGCCCGAGGGCCACCTCGGTCCCGTCGACGACGAGGTGCCACCCGCCGAGGAGCGTCAGGCGTGCGGGAGCGACAGCGACGGCGCTGTGCTCTGACATGGACGGCACCTCCCCCGAAGGAAAGCCATGAGACGTGCGAGGTCTGGCGGGCGTCAGTCGGGTCGGGGGTCTGACTCCACTTCCTTCGCAGGTTCCTCCTCACCTGTGGGGGTGGGAAGGGCTCGGCGCAACATCCCCAAAATTCGGGGCTCTGTCTAGACCGCGACGACCGCCGCGCGCCGTCGTCACGGCCGGGTCACGCAGAAGTCACGGCGGTGCGCGTCCACTCTCCGGCACGCACCGCGCTGAGGGGGGAGGTGAATCACCATGCGCAACGTACTTTCCATCGCCGAGCTCGAGTCCGAGCACACCGAGCTGCTCCCGGTCCGGGAGACGCTGTTCTTCGGCAACAACAACTGGGCGGCCATCTACGCGAGCAACTCCTCGCTGGCCCTCAACGCCGCGTCGCTGGCCTCGATGGCCAGCAGCGCCGCCGTGCAGACGGTCGTCGTCACGCAGGGCTGATGCTCCAGGCCGTGGCCCCACCGCGGGGGGCCACGCGCACCGTCCGACGGACAGTCAGTGGAAGGGGGTGAAGGGAATGATCCGACGACCTGTGCTCGGCCCGGCCGACCTCGAGGCCGAGGTGGCCACGGCGCTGCCGCTGCGGGAGACGATGAGCTGCCAGTTCGCGTGCGTCAACGTCGCCAACGTCATCGGCGTCAACCTCGCCATCTCGGTGAACGCCGCCACGATCAACTCACAGGCGAACGCCCTGGCCATGCAGTACCTCGGCTCGGTCCAGATGCCGTGACCCCGATCAGGCGGCGGCTGTGTTGCTCTGGCGCAGCCGCCGTCCCCGACCTCGACCTCCAGAGCACACCAGAGCGATGAACACCCAGACTGCACCTCACCTTGCCACCGACACGGACGTCACATCGGGAGCCACCGGGCCGCGATGGCGACGGGCACTGGGCCTGCAGTTCCTGGGTCCGGTCCAGGGGTCGGGTCTGCGCGACCCGGCGTACCTGGTCCGCAGGATCGACGACCAGGTGGTCCAGCTGTCCGAGCTGCTCCACCTGGTCGTCGTCCACGCCGAGCCACCGCGCGCGTCGGCCGAGCTCGCCGGCGCGGTCAGCGCGGCGTACGGCCGGACGCTGACCGCCGAGGGGCTCGAGCACCTGGTCACGACCCGGCTCGAGCCCCTGGGCCTGCTCGTCGCGGACGAGGCCGAGGAGCCCCAGCGGCCGGTGAAGGCCCGGCCGCTGCTCGCCCTGACCCTCAAGGCGACGCTGCTCCCGGCACGGCGTACGCGCGCCGTCGCCGCACTCCTCGCACCGCTCTTCTGGCCGCCGGTCGTCCTGGCCGCCCTCGTGGCCCTCGTCGTCGCCGACGTCCTGCTGGTCACCGGCGGCGGCTTCTGGCAGGCGGTCGCGGAGGTCTTCGCCACCCCGACCACCGCGCTGCTGATCTACGCGATGCTGATCGCCTCGGCCGTCGTCCACGAGATGGGCCATGCGGCCGCCTGCCGCTACGGCGGCGGCGAGCCCGGCGAGATCGGCGTGGGCGTCTACCTCGTCTTCCCGGCGTTCTACACCGACGTCACCGACTCCTACCGCCTCGGGCGCGCCGGACGCGTCCGCACCGACCTCGGCGGGCTCTACTTCAACGTGCTGACCGTGCTCGTGCTGGTCGGCGCCCACCTGGCCACGGGCAGCGGCCTGCTGCTCCTGACCGCGCTCACGCTGCAGCTGCAGATGCTGCAGCAGCTGATCCCGGTCGTGCGCTTCGACGGCTACTTCATCCTCTCCGACCTGGCGGGGGTACCGGACCTCTTCTCCCGGGTGGGCCCGGTGCTCCGCAGCCTCCGGCCCGGTCGACCGGTCGACCCGCGCGTGAGCGAGCTGCGGCCGCGGGCGCGGCGGCTCGTGACGGCGTGGGTCCTGGTCGTGGTGCCCCTGCTGGCGGGCGCGCTGGTGTGGTTCGTGTGGGCCCTGCCCCAGTTCGTCGAGCACGGCCGGGAGGGGATCCGCCTCCAGCAGCTGGTCTTCGACGTCGCCTGGCAGCGGCGCGACTGGCCGGCCATGGCGCTCGCGGTCGTGTCGATCACCCTGCTGCTCGTCCCCCTGGTCGGCGTCGCCGTCATGGTGTGGCG
>CAZDAO010000543.1:0-3084 GCA_964503015.1 uncultured Nocardioides sp.
CTCGACTTCGCGCGGCCGATCTTCGCGCTCTACGTCGGCGGCATGGGCGCCAAGGGCAAGAACTTCTACAACGACGTCGCTCGCGCCTACGGCTACGAGAAGGAGGCCGAGGAGATCCAGGACCTCTACCTCTCCGGCAAGAAGAAGGAGGCCGAGGCGCTCATCCCCACCGAGTGGCTCGAGGCGGCCAACCTCGTCGGCCCGGCGTCGTACGTCCAAGAGCGGATCGCGGCGTTCGAGGAAGCCGGCGTCACCGACCTCAACATCACGCCGGTCTCCGAGGACCCCGCCGCCACCGTGGCGCAGGTGAAGGAATGGGTGTCCTGAAGCTGCACGCGCCGGGTCGCTACGCCACCCTCCGCCGGATCCGGTCGCTGGACCCGGAGGTCGACCACGACGAGATCCTGCGGCTGACGACCCGCTTCGAGTTCCCGTGGGACTACTCGCAGGGCACCGGCATCGCCTTCCTGCGGGACTACGGCGTGCCGTCCATCGCCGAGCTGCTCGACCGGACCCGCGAGTTCGCCGACCACGGCGTGAAGCGCTACGACGACACCATCCTGATCGGCGACGAGGCCACCCTCGACGGCATCGACTCGCCCCGCTCGCACGCCGCGCTGCGCCGGCTCAACCGCATCCACGGCCACTACGACATCGCCGCCGAGGACTTCGCCTACGTCCTGGCCACCACGATCGTCGGCCCGGTCCGCTGGATCGACGCCTACGGCTGGCGCCGGCTCGACCCCCACGAGCTGGCTGCGATCGCGAAGGTGACCACGCGGTTCGGCGAGCTGATGGGCCTGCGCGGCCTCCCGACGACGTACGACGGCTACCTCGCGCTGCTCGTCGGCCACGAGCGACGGCACTTCGCCCACACCCCGGCCGCCACCCGGCTGGCCGAGTCGTCGATCCGCATCGCCCGCGAGGTGGCCCCGCCCCCGCTGCGACCGCTGCTGCGCCGGGTCACCATCGCGGTGATGGACGAGCCGCTGCGTGAGGTGCTCGGCCTGCCGCGACAGCCCGCGTGGTTCGTGCGCGCGGTCCGGACCGGGCTGCGGCTGCGCGGCCGGCTGCTCCGGCTCGCGCCTCCGAGGCGCACGCCGTACCGGCACCGCCCCACGACGTACCCGCACGGCTACCGGCTCGAGGACCTCGGACCGCTGTCCATGCTCGACGAGCTCAACCGCGTACCCCGGGCGGCGACGGGGTAGTGGAATCCATGACCCCGCACCGCGCCGCCGCACCCCTCCGCCGCCTCACCGGCCTGGCCCCCGGCCTCGCCCTCGCCGCAGCGGCGGCGGTGACGGGGTTGCTGCGCCGCGACAAGGCGCTCCACCCCGACGGCCACCAGGGCGCCGGTCGGCTCACCCTGTCCGAGCACGCTCCCGGCCTCGGCGTTCCCGCGCTCGACAAGCCCGGTCCGCAGCCGTGCCGGGTCCGCTGGTCGCGCGCCATGGGGCTTCCGCAGGGCTGGCCCGACATCGAGGGCCTGGCCCTCCGGCTGCCCGGTGCCGCTCCCGACGCCGGCGACGCGGACCTGCTGTTCGCGAGCACCGGCGAGCACCCGTGGACCCGCTACCTGCTCACGCTGCGCCCACCCCGCCGCTTCGGCCGGCTGACGACGCTGCTCCCGGTCCGCGCCCGAGGACGGGCGGTGACCTTCGGCCTCAACCCGCTGACCGAGGGCGCCGACGGCCTGCCGCCGACGTCGTACGCCGTCGAGGTCTCGCGCGGCGCCGGTCCGTGGGAGCGGCTCGGCCGGCTCGACGTCGTCTGGTCCGAGGCCGACACACTCGACCGGTTCGACCCCGTCGCCCGTCCGCTGGCCGGAATCGAGCAGTACGCGTTCGTCGCCGCCCTCCGCGAGCCCGCCTATGTCGCGGCGCGGGCCGTCGCGCGCGCCCGTCCCACCACAGAGAAGAGACACCATGCCTGACCGCCCCAGCATCCTCGAGCAGGAGCACGAGGACTTCCGCGCGGTGGCCCGCGCCTTCTTCGACAAGGAGGTCGTGCCCCACCACGAGAAGTGGGAGGCCGACGGGATCGTGGATCGCGAGGTGTGGCGCAAGGCGGGCGAGCGCGGGCTGCTGTGCTTCGACGTCGACGAGGCCTACGGCGGGGCGGGCATCAAGGACTTCCGCTACAACATGGTGCTCGCCGAGGAGTCCGCCCGCGCTGGCGCCTCCGGCCCCGGCTTCGCCGTGCACACCGACATCATCGTCCCCTACATCTCCTCCCTCGGCACCGAGGAGCAGAAGCAACGCTGGCTCCCCGGCTGCGTCTCGGGCGACATCGTCACCGCGATCGCGATGACCGAGCCCGGCGCCGGATCGGACCTCCAGGGCATCCGGACGACGGCGGTCGACGCCGGTGACCACTACGTCCTCAACGGCTCGAAGACCTTCATCTCCAACGGCATCCTGTCCGACCTCGTCATCGTGGTCTGCCGGACGAACCCCGAGGCCGGCCACCAAGGCATCTCGTTGCTCGTCGTCGAGCGCGGGATGGAGGGCTTCGAGCGTGGCCGCAACCTCGACAAGATGGGCCTGCACGCCCAGGACACCGCCGAGCTGTCGTTCACCGACGTACGGGTCCCGAAGGAGAACCTGCTCGGCCCCGAGGGCTCCGGCTTCATCTCGCTGATGGAGAACCTGCCCCAGGAGCGGATCTCGATCGGCTGCATCGCCGTCGCCGCGGTCGAGCACGTGCTCGACCTGTGCCTGGCCTACGCCAGGCAGCGCGAGGCGTTCGGCCGGCCGATCGGGAAGTTCCAGCACAACCGCTTCGTGCTCGCGGAGATGGCGACCGAGGCGCACATCGCCCGGGTCTTCATCAACGACTGCGTCCTGCGGCTCAACGCCGGCCAGGTCGACACCGCGCTGGCGTCGATGGCGAAGTGGTGGACGACCGAGCTGCAGAAGCGGGTGGTGGATGCGGGCGTGCAGCTCCACGGCGGCTACGGCTACATGAACGAGTACCCGATCTCCAAGGCGTACACGGACTCGCGGATCCAGACGATCTACGGCGGCACCACCGAGATCCAGAAGGAGATCATCGGCCGGATGCTCGGCCTCTGATCAACCG
>CAZDAO010000544.1:0-3077 GCA_964503015.1 uncultured Nocardioides sp.
CCGGGGGAGGACGACTGCCTCCAGGGGGCCTGCCCACGCGGCCTGCTCGGGTACGGCGACGTGCCCGGGCTCGGCGACTACGACCGGCCGGGCACCGCCGGCTTCTGCATCGCGATCCACGCCGAGGTCAACGCCCTGCTGTTCGCCACCCGCGACACCAAGGGGGCGACCGCCTACATCACCGACCCGCCCTGCCCCGGCTGCCGCAAGGCTCTGGCTGCGGCCGGCGTCGTCCGCGCGGTCTGGCCCCACGGCGAGCACGACCGCGAGGGCCTCACCGCCTGGACCTCCTGAGGTGGTCGAGCGCGCGGAACGAGCGCGTCGGGACCCGATCAGTCGCTCGTCGACCTTGAGTCTCCAGGAGACTCAACGTCCAGCCGCCGGCGCTCCTCCGCCTTGCGCCGACGCCTCACCTCGCCGCGGGCGACGAAGAACGCGATGAGCACGGGGACGAGGAACTTGCGCACCGGCTCGGTCCAGGCGGGGAGCCCGGGCAGGTCGACGTCCGGCCACGGGATCGCCGGCAAGGAGATGTCCGGCCACGGGATGGAGGGCAGGTCGGGCCAGGGGATCGACGGGAGGTCCGGCCACGGGACGTCGAAGCTCGGCCACGTGACCCGCGAGAGCAACCAGACGAGGAGCACGGGCACCGCGACCCCGGCCGCGGCGACCGCGGTCTGCCGTGCCGTGTGCAGGTGCGGGTGCCGGCCGATCCAGTCGGCCCGTCGTGCGGCCCTGGACCCCGGCTCGGGCTCCAGGTCGCTGCCGCCCAGGCCGGTGTGTGCCTCGGCCTCCGAGGCGTGCAGGGTCACCCGCCGGGCACGGCCCAGCGGTGTCAGCTTCACGCGTAGCGCCGCGTCCTCGCCGTCCGGCGAGAGGACGATCGTCTCGTCCGAGGTCCTCTTCCTCGCCAGCTCGACCCCGTCACGGGTCCACACGACCTCGCGGGTCAGCGTGCCGTGCTCGACCGCGAGGCCGTGGGCGTGGCCGTCGTGCACGAGGCGCCATCCTTCTGTGTCCCCCATGCGTGCAATACTAGAGTACGCACTCCATTAATAGGAAGTGGTGCATGGCCCGCACGGTCGACCCCGACAAGCACCTGGCCCGGCGCCTGGTGATCATCGACGCCGCGCTCACGCGGTTCGCCGACGACGGCTACGAGCGCACGACGACGGCGGCGATCTGCCGGCAGGCGGGCATCGGGTCGGGCACGTTCTTCCACTACTTCCCGACCAAGCAGTCGGTGCTGCTGGCGATCCTCGAGCTCGGGACCGCGGAGACCGCGGCCTGGTTCGCCGCCCAGGAGCCCGACGCGGCGCCGCGTGCGGTGGTGGACGCCTACGTCCGGCACGCCGTGGCGGAGCTCGCCGACCCGCGCATCGCCGGCTTCGTGCGGGCGGTGGGCGCGGTCATGGCCGAGCCCGAGGTGGAGGCGGCGCTGGCGCAGGACGCGCGGACCCTCCAGGAAGGCCTCGAACCGTGGGTGGCGCGCGCCCAGCAGGCCGGAGCGGCCCGCACGGACCTCACGGCGCGCGACCTCACGGCGTGGCTGCTGCTCGTGGTCGACGGCTTCCTCGGCCGATTGGCGACCGACGACGCCTTCACCGCGACCGGCCAGGCCCCCGTCCTGGAGGACGTGGTGGCGCGCCTGCTCGCGCCCTGATCAGTGGGGCCTGATCCAGATGAGCTCGTCGGACTCCCACTTCTCCAGCGCCACCGGCACGAGCAGCGCGATCGCCTCGGCGGTCGAGAGCAGCTTCAGCTCCTCGGCGTGGGACTCGCCGTGGTCCTGGCCCACGCGGTTGTTGTGCTCGTCGACCTGCGAGTCGCGCACGGAGGGCGTGCCCTGCTCCTGGGCGTGCGCGATCGACGCGGCGGCGGGTCGGCCGAAGCGTGCCGTGAGCAGCGCCTGCCACATGAAGTGTCGCATCGCGTTGGTCCGTCCCGGCACGCCGCGGCCCTGTGCGGCGGCGGCCCGGAGCGCGGCCTCCGAGATCCGCAGCACCTCGAAGGCGCCCGACGACCCGAGGCCGGCCTTCAGCCCGGCGGCGTAGAGGCGTGGCACCCCCGTCGCGGCGTGGATGGCCCGGTCGAGGAATCCCATGGACACACAGTGACAGACTCGTGGCATGAGCCCGTCGCTGCGTGTCCCGCGCCCGCTCCGTCCCGGCGACCGCATCGGCGTGACCTCGCCGTCCGCCGGCGTGGCGGGCGAGGCGGCGACTCGGATCGAGTTCTGCGTCGACTGGTTGCGCGCCCGCGGGTACGACGTCGTGGTGGGGGAGTGCATGGACGGCACCGGGCTCACCTCCGCCCCCGCGCAGCAGCGGGCCGACGAGCTGACCCGGATGCTGGCCGACCCCGACATCCGCTGCGTCCTGCCGCCCTGGGGCGGCGAGACGGCCATCGACATGGTCGACCTCCTCGACTGGGACGCCCTCGCGGGGGCCGAACCCACGTGGCTGGTCGGCTTCTCCGACCTCTCGACCCTCCTCGTGCCGGTCACCACGCGCCTGGGCTGGGCGACCCTCCACGGCGACAACCTCGCCGACACGCCGTACGCCGTCCCGGACGGGCTGCTGCACTGGCTCGACCTCGCCGGCGGCGAGGGTCCGTTCGTGCAGCGCGACTCCGGTGTCGTCACCGACTGGTGGCGGTTCGAGGAGGACTCGCACGCCACGGAGTGGAAGGTCGTCGGTCCGGGGAGCTGGGAGCTCCACGGGGGCGGCGCCCTCGACGTCTCGGGGCGACTGGTCGGCGGCTGCATCGAGACGATCGCCAACCTCGCCGGCACGCCGTACGGCGACGTGCGCGCGTGGGCGGAGACGCTGGACGAGCCCACGATCGTGTACGTCGAGGCGTGCGAGGAGCACGCGGTCAACATCTGCCGCTACCTCCACGCCCTGCGCCTCGCGGGGTGGTTCGACCGGGCCGCGGCGGTCCTGGTCGGGCGGACCAACGCCCCCGACCACCCCGACCTCACGCAGCGCGAGGCGGTGCTCGACGCGCTGGGCCGGCTCGACCTGCCGATCGTGTGGGACCTCGAGATCGGGCACGTGCCGCCGCACCTCCCGCTG
>CAZDAO010000545.1:0-3075 GCA_964503015.1 uncultured Nocardioides sp.
TCTCGATCCTCGACGGCTGGTGGGACGAGTGGTACGACGGCGAGAACGGCTGGGCGATCCCGTCGGCCGACGGGATAGACGACCCCGACCGCCGTGACGACCTCGAGGCCGCCGCGCTCTACGACCTCATCGAGAACGAGGTCGCGCCGCGCTTCTACGAGAACAACCACGAGGGCGTCCCGCCGCGCTGGCTGGAGATGGTCCGCCACACGCTGAAGTCGCTCGGCCCCAAGGTGCTCGCCACCCGTCAGGTGCGCGACTACGTCCGCGAGCTCTACGCCCCGGCCGCCCACACCGCCCGCACCCTCAACTCCGACTACGCCGGTGCCCGGACGCTCTCGGGCTGGAAGCAGGAGGTCCGCGCTGCGTGGCCGGGCGTCCGCGTCGAGCACGTGGACTCCGAGGGTGTCGGCGACCAGCCCGAGGTCGGCGCGACCCTGGCGGTCCGCGCCTGGGTGGCACTGGGCTCGCTGTCGCCCGACGACGTCGAGGTCCAGGTCGTGCACGGGCGGATCGGCTCCGACGACGTGCTGACCGCCACCTCGGTGACCCCGATGCTGGTGGGGGAGTCCTACGACGGCAACCGCCACCGCTTCGACGCCGCCGTGCAGCTCGACCACTCGGGCGCGTTCGGCTACACCGTGCGTGCGGTGCCGCGCAACGAGTCGCTCGCCTCGGTCGCCGAGCTGGGCCTGGTCACCGAGCCGGTCTGACTCTCCACTTCAGCGATCCCCGGCTGGCCGGGGATCGCTGAAGTTGTCGGCCCGTGCACGGCCTGACAAGTTCAGCGAGAGCCTGACAACTCTTGCTGCGTCCGGCGCCTCAGGCGAGCGCCTGCGGGATCGACCGCCGGCACCCGCAGCTGTCGCTGCAGGGCAGGTAGGTGTGCGTGGCGTGCCCGCACCGAGGGCACGGCACGTCGTGCGTGAGGTGGCTGCTGCTGGTCTCGACGGTGTCCCACATGGCGTGCTCCCTTCGGCTGTCGGGGGTGCTGGCCCTCCCAGCGTGCGCCTCCGGGCGTGCGTCGCGCATCCGGATTTCTACCTACGTCGGAAGCCGGGGGGCCCGACGCGGCGCCAGACTGCGCAAGCACGATCAAGCGGGAGGCGTACGCCGGCGGGGAGGGTGGGGGCATGACGACAGCGGCGGACACCTTCGGGGAGTTCCTGGCCACCCTGGTCGAGACCCTCGACCTCGGCAGCGAGGAGCGGGCGCAGCGCCTCCACCTCTCGCGCCACCACCTCGACCGCGTCGTGTCCGCGGCGGGAGGCGAGCCGCCTGAGCGGATGCGCCGGCGCCTCCTGCTCGAGCGGGCGGCGTACGTCCTGGTCACCACCGACCGGAACGTGCTCGACGTCGCGGTCGAGGCCGGCTTCGGCTCCCACGAGGCGTTCACGCGGGCGTTCACGCGCGCGTACGGCACCCCGCCGAGCCGCTGGCGTCACGCACCGACCCGCACCCAGATCCATGCGGCGAGCCAGGTGCACTTCCACCCGCCGGGCAGCCTCAGGCTGCCCACCGCCCGAAAGGTGACCGCCATGGACCTGCTGACCCGGATGATCGAGCACCACCTCTGGCTGACCGGCGAGATGCTCGACCGCGCCTCCCGGCTGACCGACGAGCAGCTCGACGCCCCGATCGACGTGCCGATCGGCACCATCGACGACGACATGACGATTCGGTCCGTGCTCGCCCGGCTCGTCGGCCAGCTCGCCCAGTGGAACGCTGCGGTCGAGCAGCGCCGCTACGACTGGGACCAGGAGCGGGGCAAGTCCGTGAGCGCGCTGCGCCGCGAGCTCGCCGACGAGGGCTCCACCTTCCTCGGCCAGGTGCGCACGACGATCGAGGAGGGTCGTCTCGACGACACCTTCGTCGACGTCACGTGCGAGCCGCCCCGGGTCTTCACCTACGGCGGCATGGTCGCGCACGTGCTCACCTTCGCCGCCGTACGCCGACTCGTGGTGCTCGGCGCCTACGAGACCCTCGGCATCACCGACCTCGACGCCGGCGACCCGGCGGAGTGGGTGGCCCAGCCGGCGAGCTAGCCGAGCACCAGCCAGAGGCCGACGACGGTGGGCACGGCGCCGAGGAGCAGCCAGGGGGAGAGGATGCGCCGGCCGTGGATGGCGCGGCCGACCGCGACCGCGATCGCGCCGAAGATGCCGGCGATGACCGTGAGCCCGACCTGCGAGCTCACCGGGGCGTCGTCGAGCGTGACCGCCGCGACGACCAGCCCGACGACGAGGTGCAGGATCGTGGTGACCGCGAGGGTCGACATCACCCAGCGCTGCACGCGAGCGAGGTCGCGGGCCTCGCCCTCGGGGTCCTCGACCACCACGCGGGGCGCGTCGAGGTCGAGCAGGTGGCCGCGGCCCTTCTCCTTGCGGCGGGCGGGAACGGTGTGCGCCATGGCTCCTCGGATTCGTTGCTGCAACAACTGTTGTTAGGCTAACAAAGTGACCACGACGCACGGGAATCCTGACCTGCGGCAGCGGCAGGAGGACGACCCGCTCGCCCTCGAGCGGCAGGTGTGCTTCGCGCTCGCCGTCGCCTCCCGCACGGTGATCTCGGTCTACCGCCCGGTGCTCGAGCCGCTCGGGCTCACCCACCCGCAGTACCTCGTGATGCTCGCTCTCTGGGGCGACGAGCCCCTCTCGGTCACCGAGCTCAGCCGCATGCTCGAGCTCGACGCCGCCACGCTGTCGCGCCTGCTCAAGCGGCTCGAGGCCGCCGGCCTGGTGCGCCGCGACCGCAACCCCGACGACGAGCGCAGCCTCGCCGTCGGCCTCACGCCCCACGGGCGCGAGCTGCGCACGCAGGCCCTCCAGGTGCCGCCGACGGTGGTGGACCAGCTAGGCATGGACGTCGACGAGCTCGTCTCCCTCCACGACAGCCTCAGCCGGGTCATCCAGGCAGCCAAGGCCGCCACCGCCTGACCAAGGCCGCGCCGTCCCTTCTCGGGTCGTGGTTTCGAGGCTCGCTGCGCTCGCACCTCAACCAGCGGGAAGGGTCGTGGTTTTGAGGCTCGCTGCGCTCGCACCTCAACCACCGGGAAGGGTCGTGGTTTCGAGGCTC
>CAZDAO010000546.1:0-3070 GCA_964503015.1 uncultured Nocardioides sp.
CAGCCAATGCGGGAGACGCGCCGCCGCGGCCTGTCAAGTGAGGCCGGCGCTAGCTGTACTCGGCGGGGACGTTGGTGACGGTCCGGGTCTTGTGAACGAGGAGAACCTCCCGGCTTAGTGGAGATGTCTAAGTCATCCGCTCGCCCAGGAGGTCCTCGTGGCCCACGCTAACGCTCGTTTGAACCTGCATGGCCGTCGTCTGCTCGTCTCACGCGTGATCGACGACGGCAGACCGGTCGCTCACGTCGCGAAAGAGCTCGGTGTCTCGCGCCAATGCGCCCACCGGTGGGTCGCTCGCTACCGGACTGAAGGGGATGCCGGGCTGCTCGACCGGTCCTCACGACCCCACCACTGCCCACGCCGCACCGCAGCCGAGCTCGAGCAGCAGGTCCTCGACCTGCGCCGCACGCAGCGTCGGGGTCAGGACTGGCTCGGTCCCGAGCTCGGGTTGGCGCCGCGCACGATATCGACGATCCTGCGTCGCCATCGGGTGCCGTACCTGCGTGAGTGCGACCCGCTGACCGGCGAAGTCATCCGGGCATCGAAGGTCACTGCGGTCCGCTACGAGCGCGACAACCCCGGCGACCTGGTCCACGTGGATGTGAAGAAGATCGGCCGGATCCCCGAGGGCGGCGGATGGCGTGCCCACG
Source organism: uncultured Nocardioides sp. (assembly GCA_964503015.1). Taxonomy (GTDB): domain Bacteria; phylum Actinomycetota; class Actinomycetes; order Propionibacteriales; family Nocardioidaceae; genus Nocardioides. Next base: position 651 of record CAZDAO010000546.1, read on the forward strand.
GCCGCAGCGAGGAGGTACGCGGCCGAGGGATCGGTTACGACTACGTCCACGCCGCCGTCGACGACCACACGCGCCTGGCCTACGCCGAGATCCTCCCCGACGAGACCGGCCCGACCTGCGCCAGCTTCATGCTTCGCGCGGCACTGTTCTTCCTGGGCCATGGCATCCGGATGCGAGAGGTCATCACCGACAACGCCCGCAACTACATCGTGTCCTACGACTTCCAAGCAGCCCTCAACGCGATCGGCGCACGCCACCTGACCATCCGCCCCCACTGCCCGTGGCAGAACGGCAAGGTCGAACGGTTCAACCGCACCATCCAGACCGAATGGGCCTACCACCAGGTCTTCGCAAACAACGTCGAACGAACCGACGCCCTTGATCCCTGGCTCGACCACTACAACACTCAACGACGCCACTCAGCACTCGGAGGACTTCCCCCGATCAGCCGACTGTCATGAACCTGCCGGCCGAGTACAGCTAGCTCCTGCGCTGGGTGTCGGAGCCGGCGGCGGCCGTGTCCCATGCGTTGCGGCGCACGAGTCGGAGGCCCTGCGAGGCACCGACGGCGGTGGACAACTACTTCACGACAATGTGACCCGCCGACTCGCCGTCAGCCAAGGTGCAGCGTGGGCGACGTCACGCTCGTCGGACGAGGGCCCGGGCTGGAAAGCACCTACGATGGGTGTGCGAGAGGGAGTAGTCCTCAACACTTGCGTCGACACACTGAGCCTTCGGGTTCCGGCGCTTGAGGCCAGGCACCGCCCGGCGGACGAGACTTTCGACCAGCACCCCTATCCGCGGGCGTCCTGGTCGAAGGGACGTCCCCATGGTTCCTCCGGCAGGTCGCCCACGACCTGAAGGAGAACCCACGCGATGTCCGCGTTCCTGCTCAGCACCGTCGTCATCTTTGTCGCCGAGCTCGGCGACAAGTCGCAGCTGATGGCGATGGCGTTCGCGTCGCGCTACCGCGCCCGCGACGTCCTCCTCGGCATCACGGCAGCCACCGCCGTCGTCCACCTTGCCTCCGTCGGCATCGGCGCGTGGATCGGCACCTCCTTCGCGGAGTACCAGTCCGCCATCTCCATCGTGGCAGGCATCGCCTTCCTCGGCTTCGCCCTGTGGACCCTGCGCGGAGACGAGCTCACCGACGACGAAGCCGCCAAGGCACGCAACAGCACCGGCATGGCGCTCCTGTCGGTCGGTACCGCGTTCTTCCTGGCCGAGCTCGGCGACAAGACCATGCTCGCCACCATCACGCTCGCCACCCAGGAGGGCTGGCTCGGGACCTGGCTCGGGTCCACGGTCGGCATGGTCGCAGCCGATGCGCTCGCCATCGGCGTCGGCGCACTCCTTGCCAAGCAACTTCCAGAGCGCGCCATCAAGTACGGCGCCGCCGCCCTGTTCGCGATCTTCGGCGTGCTGCTCATCGTCGACGGCGCAACCATGTGACTGACCACCCCGTCGCCGGCCCGGTCCGGGTAGAGGCCGGACCGGACATGGGTGGGCCCCGGTTCCGCAGGGAACCGGGGCCACCTCGCTCGACCGGCGGGGTTCGGCCCAGCCCCGCTCAATTACGCCGCGGACCTCACCCGCCTCCCGGACGGCTGAGACCCGGGCCGGCCCCGGGAGAAGGCTGAAAGGCCCTATACGGCAATCCTGGAGGGCACCGACGGCCCGCACCTCGGTTCAGACTCCGTTCGCGTAGTACGGCTCGGAGGGCCGAGGCGTCACCCGCCAACCGCACGATCACGGCCGCCCGTTCTGGTCGCGCACACTTGCGAGTCGCCGCAGCCGCGCGGCTTCGCGCAGGCTAAGCGTCCCTCCGCACCACTCGACGGCGTCACTCAGGGACAGCCGCTCACTCTCGGTCAACTCGGCCAGTGCCTCACCAGCGCGCTTCTCCGCCTCGGCGACCGCCGCATCCCGCTGGCCGATCGCGATCAACACCTGTTCGACCAAGGCGGTGATCCGGCGCTCCCGCTGTTCTCGCTCGTTGCGACGCGTCCCGGCCATCTCCCGCGCCGTACGCCGCGCCTGCTGCCTGATCGTTTGCTGACTCATCCGGTCCTCACTCGCGTCGACATGGACTCGGTCATTCACCTAAGGCAGTTCCCGGACTCCGAGCGGTCACACAGCGTAAGAAGCCTGTAGCCCACTCCGCCGACCTGCGGACCCCACGCGATCCAACACCTACGCCCATCAGCGTCCCCCCAGATCTGCGCAAACTTTCAAGTGCCACACACCTCTTGCATTCTCGGTACGCCGACGACAGAGAACAGCGCAGGAGAAGTGATCGCTCGCCCCGCTCCCGCCCACGTAGGTGCCCGTGACGATGAGCATCCACAAGCTGACGGCGGGGTCCGGGTACGACTACCTGACCCGCCAGGTCGCAGCGATGGACGCCACCGACAAGGGCC
>CAZDAO010000547.1:0-279 GCA_964503015.1 uncultured Nocardioides sp.
GCGATGACGACGGCCTCGAGGTTGACCAGGTCACCGACTCGGCGGGAGCCCAGGGTGGTGCGGGCGAGGGTCTCGGGGATGAGGCTGACGGTGAAGCTGTGCTCGCGCGCCTCGACGACGGTCAGGCTGACGCCGTCGACGGTGATCGAGCCCTTGTCGACGAGGTAGCGGGCGAGGTGCGGCGGCAACGAGATCTCGACGACGTCCCAGTGCTCGCTGGGCGAGCGGGAGATCAGCTCGCCGACGCCATCGACGTGCCCCTGGACGATGTGGCCGCCG
>CAZDAO010000547.1:289-3066 GCA_964503015.1 uncultured Nocardioides sp.
CGGTGACCGCGCGCTCGAGGTTGACCCGGTCGCCGGGGGCGACACCGGCGAGGGAGGTCTTGTCGAGCGTCTCCTGCATGAGGTCGGCGGTCCAGCGCCCCTCGCCCAGCTCCGAGACGGTCAGGCAGCAGCCGTTGACCGAGATCGAGTCGCCCAGGTCCGTGCCCTCGAGGACGGTGGACGCCTCGACGGTGAGCCGGACGGCGTCGCCCTGGTCGACGACCTCCGCGACGGTGCCGAGCTCCTCGACGATTCCGGTGAACATCTAGCTCCTCCTCGACGGGCGGCTCATGGTGAGGCGCACGTTGGTGTCCTCGCCGTCGTGCCCCTGCAGCACGGTCACGTCGGTGACGTGCAGGTGCAGTGCGTCGGCGATCGTGGTGATGCCCAGGTCGGCGACGGCGCTGGTGCCGGCACCGAGCAGCATCGGGGCGACGTAGGCGACGACCTCGTCGACGAGGTCGGCCTCCAGGAACGCGCGGGCCAGCGTGGGCCCGCCCTCCAGGAACACGTGCTGACGGTCCAGGGCGAAGAGCGTGGCCAGGGCCTCGGCGGGCTCGCGGGTGCGCAGCTGCAGGGTCTCGGCCCGCTCGTTGAAGACACGACGCCCGACCGGGATGTCGCGCAGCCCCATCACGGCGCGCAGCGGCTGGTCGGGCAGCGGGTCGCCCACCTCGTCGCGCACGGTCAGCTCGGGGTCGTCGACGGCGACGGTGTTCGTGCCGACGAGCATGGTGTCGCAGAGCGCGCGGAGCCGGTGCGTGTCGAGCCGGGCGGCCCGGCTGGAGACCCACCGGCTGGTCCCGTCGAGGGCCGCGCTGCGCCCGTCGAGGGTGGTCGCGAACTTCCACGTCACGAAGGGGCGCTGGTGGGCGATGGCGAAGGTCCAGGTGCGGTTGACCGCCCGTGCCTCCTCGACCATCACCCCGCCGACGACCTCGATGCCGGACTCACGCAGGCGTCCGGCGCCGCCGATGGCGACCGGGTTGGTGTCGGGCTGGGCGAACACCACCCGGCGCACACCGGCCGCGATGAGGGCCTCGCTGCAGGGTCCGGTGCGGCCGGTGTGGTTGCACGGCTCGAGGGTCACGACGGCGGTGGCGCCGCGGGCGGCTGCGCCGGCCTCGGTCAACGCGACGACCTCGGCGTGCGGGCCGCCGGCCCTGCGGTGGAAGCCCTCCGCGATCGTCGTACCGTCAGGAGCGAGGAGGACGCAGCCCACGCGCGGGTTGGGGCCGAGCGGCACGCCGGGCGTCACGGCGAGCTCGAGGGCGCGCCGCATGGCCTGGCGCTCTGCCTCGCTGGTCGTCATCTCCGCCTCCGGTCCGTCGACGCGGACTCATGGGGGCGGGTTGACGCTGCGCGCCCTCCCTCGGGAGCGAGGGACGCGGAGCCGTCTGCGTGCGCTTCTCATCCGGACTTTGACCGTCGGTCCAGGAGTTCCACCTGGTCAACCGGCCACTGGCTGTGGCCGGGTCGCGGACTGTGACCGCCGGTGCGGAGTTTCACCGCCCCCAGAGCACGCTTGCTCTTCGTGGAGGCAACTGTGCCACAGCCCGGCGCATTCCCTCACCGGTGTCCGCTGGTGACGTGCGCAACACTCCCGAGGGCTGCCCTGGCGCGCCGATCCCGTCTCAGACGTCGTCGAGGAAGCGGTCGAAGACCCGCGCGCCGAACTCGAGCGCGTCCACCGGGACCCGCTCGTCGACGCCGTGGAAGAGCGCGGTGAAGTCGAGGTCGGCGGGCAGCCGCAGCGGCGCGAAGCCGTAGGAGCGCATGCCCAGCCTCCGGAAGTGCTTGGCGTCGGTCCCGCCGCTCATGAGGTACGGCGCGACGACCGCGTCAGGGTCCTCCGCCAGCAGGCTGCGGGTCATCGCGGACACCAGGTCACCGTCGTACGGCGTCTCCCACGGGTCCTGCTTGGACTCGAACTCGAGCTCGATGCCCTCGCCCGCGAGCTCGCGAAGGGTCGCGAAGAACTCGTCCTCGTAGCCCGGCAGGAAGCGACCGTCGATCGTGGCCTGCGCGTCGGTGGGGATGACGTTGGTCTTGTAGCCGGCGCGCAGCATCGTCGGGTTGGCGGTGTTGCGTATGACCGCGCCGAGCATCCTGGCCGCATCGCCGAACTCCTCGACGAGGGCCTCGGCGTTGTCGGGGGTGGCGGGGGTGCCGGCGAGCTCGCCGATCGTCGCGAGCAGCACCTCCATGGTCGGCGTCAGCCGCACCGGCCACTCGTGGGCACCGATGCGGGCGACGGCACCGGCAAGGCGGGTGACCGCGTTGTCGTCGTTGATCATCGAGCCGTGGCCGGCGCGCCCGCGCGCGGTCAGGCGCATCCAGGCCATGCCCTTCTCGGCGGCCTCGATCAGGTAGACGCGGCGCCCGCGGACGGTCGCGGAGAAGCCCCCGACCTCGCCGACGGCCTCCGTGCAGTCGGCGAGGAGGTCGGCGTGCTCGTCGACCAGCACGCCGGCGCCGTGGTGGCCGCCCGCCGCCTCGTCGGCGGTGAAGCACAGCACCAGCTCGCGGTCGGGCACTGCGCCGGCGGCCGCGCGGGCGCGCACGACGCTGAGCAGCATCGCGTCGAAGTCCTTCATGTCGACCGCGCCGCGGCCCCAGACGTGGCCGTCCTTGATCTCCCCGCTGAAGGGGTCGACCTGCCAGTCCGACGCCTCGGCGGGTACGACGTCGAGGTGGCCGTGCAGGAGCAGCGGCGGGCGCCCGTCGCCGCCTCCCCAGCGCGCCACGACGTTCGCGCGGCCCGGACGGCCCTCGAT
>CAZDAO010000548.1:0-3064 GCA_964503015.1 uncultured Nocardioides sp.
CGCCCTCGTCGTTGACGTACGTCATCGCGATCGCGCCCCACGTGTCGGAGCCCTTGCCGCGCAGCAGCTTCTCGACGGGCCGACCGGTCCGCGGGTCGTCGACCACGTCGACCGCGCCGCGCAGGTAGGACAGGAGGTTGCGCTGCCCGGCGCCCCGGGCACGACCGGCGACGGCGTCGTTGGAGGCACGGTTGAAGTTGGTGTCCGAGGGAATCATCAACGCGGTGTAGGGGTGGTGGAGGGGGCTCTTGCCGACCCCTTATGCGCGGTATATCATCGGGGCGTCGCCGCGCAGCGGCACGACCGTGAGCCCACCGAAGCCGCCCCAGTTGACCAGCTGCAGCAGTGCCGCGCGCCACTGCATCGTGTCGTCGGCCGGTGTGTCGACCTCGCGGCGCTCGAAGAGCCCGTCGGCCGCGGTCTGCTCCATCTCGTCGATGGTCATGCTCACTGCTCCTCTGCGGGGTCACCGGAGGGCGTGCCGTCCGGGTCCGCGTCGTGGTCGAAGAGGTCGGCGCCCTCGCCGGTGTCGGCCGGGGCAGCGCCGCTGTTGGCCGCCAGCAGAGCCTCGAGCAGCTCCTGGAGCAGCTCCAGCGGGACCAGCGGCTCGACGGCCTCGCTGATCTCGAAGCGGTCGTCGGAGCCGGCATGGATGAGCAGACCCGCCTTGGCGATGCTGGCGACGGCGTTGCGGGCCCGCTTCTCGTCGCCCGCGACGTCGGTCGCGTGCGAGGGCCGGAAGCTGGCGACGTAGGCGACGATGTCCTCCCGGTCGACGAAGACCCGGGCGTCGCCGCTCGCCAGCCCGGCGCGCAGCCGGTCGCGCAGGTGGACCAGCACGAGGGTCTCCTCGCGCGACCACGCGGCGTCGTAGAGCAGGGTCGGGAAGCGGCTGCCCGTCTCGGACGTCGCCTGGCGCTTCCACGCCACCTCACGGTCCCGGTCGACCTGGAGGTCGAGGAAGAGGTCGTTGAGCCGCGACCGGAGGAGGCGCTCGTGCTCGACGAGCACGAGCCAGTCGCGCGGGTGGGTGCGGGCGCTGATGAAACGCTGCTTGAGCAGCGTCACCAAGGCACGCCGCTGGGCGTACTCCAGGCCCCCCTCGTCGCCCTCGAACAGCGACACCGAGCCCTCGTCGAGGACGTCATCGGCTTCGAGGTCGACGTCGAGGTCGACGTCGAGGTCGACGTCGAGGTCGACGTCGAGGTCGGCGTCGGTCTCGGGGTGGGTGTCGGGGTGGGTGTCGGGGTGGGTGTCGGGGTGGGTGTCGGGGTGGGTGTCGACGCTCATGCGCGGGGCCCCCTCTGCAGCTGGGTCTGGTCTCGGTCGGGGTCCGGCACCGGCGTGCGCGGCACGGCAAAGGTGCGGCGGGTCCCGTCGGGACGTACGGCGTCGAACGCCTCCGTGGCGTCCTCGGCCTGCCACTCGCGCTCGGCGGCGAGGTGCAGGAGGCCGAAGATCTCGACCGGGCGGCGGAGGGAGGGCTCCAGGCCCTCGAAGAAGGCACCCAGCGAGGCTGCCGGGAGCAGCGAGGCGATGGTCGCGTCGAGGCGCGAGCGCAGGTCGGCGAGCTTGGGCCCGCCCTGCGCGACGAGCTCGGCGAGGGACACCTGGGGGGCGAGCGCGGGGTCAGCGGCGCTGATCCGCTCGGGCAGGACGTCGTCGGCCGGGTCGTAGAAGCGCTCGCGGAAGTGCTCGATGCCGGCCCGGGCGGGCAGCAGCGCGACGTCGTGGGTGGCGCGGGGCCCGGTGCTCGCGACCCAGGTCATGAGCTCGGACTCGACCTGGCGCAGGGTCTGCTCGAGCTCGCGGTCGCGGGCCGCGTCGTGGGAGACGATGTAGTCCTTGAGCGTCGCCGTCACCCGCGACCGCTGCGCGAGCACCCGGTCGAGGCCGTCGCGCACGAGCCGCACCGTGCCCCGCAGCTCGGCACGCTCTGCGTCACTGAGGATCCGGTCGGACAGCGGGTGGTCGAGCAGGTCGGTCAGGTCCTCGCGCAGCTGCGTCACCAGCGCGTCGTCGCGCAGCAGGGCGAAGGCTCCCTCGAAGGCGCGGCCCTCGTGCGTGGCGGTCATCAGCGCGTCGGCACGGGCGAGGTAGTCGTCGATCACCTCGCCGGCCGGACGGTCCTCGGCCCGGAACGCGGCCAGGATCTCGGTGCGGATGGTGGCGAAGCGCTCCTCCACCCGGGCGAAGTCGCTCGGGAGCGCGGAGACGAGCGAGAGCAGCTCGGTGAACCCCTCGAGCATGAAGTCCTCGGTGGCGCCGTCGATGTCACCACCGTCGACCAGCCTGTCGCGCTCGGCGCGGAGCCGGGCGATCTCCTCGTTGAGGATCGTGACGCGGGCGGTGCGGTCGGGGTTGGCCTCGGAGTTGAAGCGCCGGACCGTGCTGAGGATGGTGGCGACCCGGTGCTCGCTGAGCGTGGCGCGGTCGCGGGCGAGGTTCTTCACCAGCTCGAGGGCCTGCTGCGCGTGGGAGGTCAGGGCGTAGACCTCGTGGCCTGCCTCGTCGAGCGACCGCACCAGCCACTGGCCGCGCATCCAGCGCTGGCAGATCTCGCGACCGGTGCCGGTCGGGAGGTCCTGCTCCCCCGCCAGCCTCATCTGCGCCAGGTGCTCCTCGACCTGCGTGTGCAGCCGTGCGGTCGGGATCGGCGTGTTGTTGCGCCCGAACGCCGTGCGGAAGATCGTGATCACCACGGGCGCCTGCCGCTGGTGCAGCAGGGTCAGCGTCGGCTGCGCGAACGCGCCCTTCACGCGCGCCAGCTCACCCGCGATCTCGCTCACTGCCCGGTCTCCCCCGCCTCGTCCCACCTCTGCTCGGGGCGCAAGCATCCCAAAGGGGTCCGACGCCGGGCACACCCCCCGCCGCGGTGGTCGCTCACACCGCACCCACGAGCGCGAGCCACCCCCGCAGCGCGTCGAGGTCCGCGACGGCGGACCGGAGCCCGACGTACCCGTCCGGGCGCAACGACCGAGACCCCGCGACCCGGCCAGCTCGCAATTCGTCGCACGGTCACCAGCGGCCCGCCCACTTCCTCGGGGGATGCTGCTCCCGAGGC
>CAZDAO010000549.1:0-3057 GCA_964503015.1 uncultured Nocardioides sp.
TCCTCGCCGCGCTGGCCGGGGTGAGCGACCCGGAGGAGAAGCGCAAGATCATCGGGCGCGAGTTCATCCGTGCCTTCGAGGCCGCCGAGGTCGAGGTGCTCGGCGAGGCGGCCGACCAGGGCGAGAAGGTCGGCTTCCTGGTGCAGGGCACCCTCTACCCGGATGTCGTCGAGTCCGGGGGCGGCGCCGGCACCTCCAACATCAAGTCGCACCACAACGTCGGTGGCCTGCCCGAGGACCTCGAGTTCGAGCTGGTCGAGCCGCTGCGCACGCTGTTCAAGGACGAGGTGCGCCTCGTCGGCGAGCAGCTCGGCCTGCCCGCCGAGATGGTGTGGCGCCAGCCCTTCCCCGGCCCGGGCCTCGGCATCCGGATCATCGGCGAGGTGACCGCCGACCGGCTCGACATCCTGCGCCGCGCCGACGCGATCGCGCGGCAGGAGCTCACCCGCGCCGGCCTGGACCGCGACATCTGGCAGATGCCGGTGGTGCTGCTCGCCGACGTCCGCTCGGTCGGCGTACAAGGTGACGGGCGCACCTACGGCCACCCGGTCGTGATCCGCCCGGTCACCTCCGAGGACGCGATGACCGCCGACTGGGCGCGCCTGCCGTACGACGTGATGGAGCGGATCTCGACCCGCATCACCAACGAGGTGGCCGAGGTCAACCGGGTCACCCTCGACATCACCTCCAAGCCGCCGGGCACGATCGAGTGGGAGTGAGCACCCAGGACCTGCTGCTCGCCGAGTTCGAGGCGGCCGCTTCGAGCGTCGCTGCCGCCCGGCCCGAGGTCGACCTCGAGACCGCGCGCGAGCTCATGCGCGAGGCCGCGACCATGCTGCACGACAGCATGGCCCTCGACTCGCTGTCGGACGCGGACGCCGCGGTCGTCGTACGCCGCCTCGCTGCCGACCTGACCGCCGTCGACCCCTCGGCCGCGGTGCGGGCCAGCTCGCTCGCGGCGGCCGAGGACCGGTCAGGGCTCGAGGAGCCGGAGGTCGTCGCCGAGACCTACCTCGTGTGCGCGGCGGTCCTCGGGCTCTGAACCGTCAGCCCGGAGAGCCGGGCTCGAGCTCCTCGATCCGGGCCCGCAGGCTGCTCTCGGCCTGACGCCACAGCGTCGCGGAGTGCGCGTGCAGGTGGTGCACCCCCGTGCCGGGCCGTGCCCGGTCGCGGAACATCTCCTGGGCGAGGGCGCGCGCGGCGAAGTCGTCGGCGATGCTCCCCAGCACGCTGACCCACGGCGCTCGTTCGACCTGCACCCCTGTCATGGTCCGAGGGTGCCCCGGGCAGCCGGAAGACGTGCGGTCACGCGACGGATCTGCCCGATTTTGGGCGGTCAGAGCAGTCCGGCGTCCCGGAAGATGCGGTCGTAGATGTCGCGCACGACGGGTTCCTTGATGGCGTTGTAGCGCATCCCGAAGCCGAGCGCGCCGTGGTCGTCGCCCGTCGCCTGCATGCTCGCGAGTGCGGAGCGCTTGGCCTCGGCGTACCTCGCGCGGTCCTCGGGGTGAGCGATCAGCCAGTCGCGGAACATGCGGTGGCGGACGATCTCGGGGCAGTCGCGGCCGAAGACGTGGAGGTGCACCCGCGGCTCGGTGAGCAGCTTGAAGAGTCGGTGCTGGTGCCAGTCGGGCTCGGTGAGCCAGTGGACCAGGCCGATCGACTCCAGGGCGGGGACGTAGGCGGCCTCGTCGACGGGGTCGGCCACGGCCACGTCGATGTCGATGATCGGCTTGGCCGGGAGGCCGGGCACGGACGTCGACCCGATGTGCTGGATCGCGAGCAGCCTGTCGCCCAGCGCGTCCGAGATCCCGCGCTCGAGCTCGACGTAGCGCTGGCGCCACCCGGGGTCGGGCTCCACGATCTGCATGACGTAGCCGGTCGGGTGGGCGCCGACGTAGACCACCTCGCTCGGGTCGTGATGGCGGGTGATCTCCTCAGGGGTGGGCACTGTGCGATCCCATCACAGGCGACGCTGCCTCCCGGGCGCCGTCAGGTCGAGTGTCGCGCCATGGTCTCGCGCGGGTTCTCCCCGAACATGCGTCGGTACTCGGCGGCGAAGCGACCCGGGTTGAAGAAGCCGAAGCGGGTCGCGGCGTCGCCCACGGTCTGCCCCGAGCCGTCGGCCAGGACCTGGTGCACGAGGTCGAGCCGGACCTGCCTGAGGTAGGAGCTGGGCGTGCAGTCGAGGTGCCGGCGGAAGGCGTACTGGAGGGCGCGCGGGGTGACCGCGCAGTCGCGGGCGACGGCGGACATGGAGAGGTCGTCGGCGGCGCGCTCGTCGATGACGCGCTGGGCGCGCTGGACCGTGGCCAGGGTGGCGTCGCGCGAGTCGCTCGCGACGCTCGTCTGCGTCCCGACGATGTTGTTCGCGAAGGTGGACAGGAGGGTGTGGGCGAGGAACCGGGACAGCTCGGCCTGCGCCAGGTCGCTCAGGCCGTCGACGGCGAGCGCGTCGAGCTGGTCGACGACGGCGCGCCACTGGGCGGCGGCGGCACGGGACCGGGGGACGAAGCTGCTGAAGCTCACGTCGGCGGCCGTGAGGTCCGGGTCGTGGTCGGCGATGGCGGCGGTCAGCGCGTCGACCGAGATGCTGGTGTTCCGTACGTCGTAGCCGTTGCCACCGCCGGTGAACGGCATGCCCCACCCGGACGCGAGGACCGTGCTGCCTTTGCGGGCCCGGTCGCTGACCGACCTGCGGGTGTACTCCACCTCGCCCGCCAGCACGTCCACGACCACCAGTGACGGCATGGCCTCCGCGTCGAACCGCACCGGTGCGCCGATGCGCAGCCGGTCGAAGGAGACCGCGCCGCGGGTGCGCCGCTGGTGGCGGACGGTGCCCATCTCGCCGTGGAGGCCTAGGGAGGTCCCGTAGGACGTGTCGAGCCACTGGCGCGCGGCGTCGCCGTCGCCCTCGAAGTCGAAGCCGTCGGGGAGGCGGCCACGGTTGACTCGGTCGGGCACGAGCACCTCCAGACAGAGAGTGCGGACGACCCGACGGCTTGAGTCGCCTCGACTCTAACCCAGATCCGGGCAGACGGCTCCTTCGCGACTGCC
>CAZDAO010000550.1:0-3056 GCA_964503015.1 uncultured Nocardioides sp.
TCGACGAACGCCTGGGCGCCCTCGCGGGTCGCGACGTTGCCGCCGATGACCTGGACGTGGCGGGTCGCCGGGTCGGTCTTGAGCCGCCTGACCATGTCGAGGAGCAGGTGGACGTGGCCGTGCGCGGTGTCGGCCACCAGCACGTCGACCCCGGCCTCGACCAGCGTGGTGGCCCGCTCCCAGGCGTCGCCGAAGTAGCCGATGGCCGCGCCGACGAGGAGGCGGCCGTCGGCGTCGTACGACGCGTGGGGGAACTGCTCGCCCTTGACGAAGTCCTTGACGGTGATGAGGCCGGCGAGGCGGCCCTCACCGTCGACGAGCGGGAGGCGCTCGCGCTTGTGGGCGCGGAGCAGGGCCGTGGCTTCGTCGCGGGAGATGCCGACGTGTCCCGTGATCAGCCCGTCGCGGGTCATCACCTCGTCGACCTTGGTGGTGGCCCACTCCGCGACGGGGGTGAAGCGCAGGTCGCGGTTGGTGATGATGCCGAGCAGGTGGTTGTCGAGGTCGACGACCGGCAGGCCGGAGACGCGGTACTCGCCGCAGAGTCGGTCGAGCTCCTCGAGCGTCGCGTCCGGCCCGATCGTCACCGGGTTGGAGATGATCCCCGTCTGGGTGCGCTTGACCAGGTCGACCTGGCGGGCCTGGTCCTCGATGGACAGGTTGCGGTGCAGCACGCCGATGCCACCCTCGCGCGCCATGGCGATCGCCATCCGCGACTCGGTGACGGTGTCCATCGCCGCGCTGATCAGCGGCACGCGGATGGAGATCTCGCGCGTGAGGCGCGTGGTCGTGTCGATGTCGCTCGGCGCGAGGTCCGACTCGCCCGGCAGCAGCAGCACGTCGTCGTAGGTGAGGCCCAGGGCGGCGAACTTCTCAGGGATCTCCACGGTCTCATCCTACGGCCGGTCGGTGGCTGCTCTGAGAGGGTGTCGCCATGGGGGCCGGGGCGCGGACGGACGCGGTGCGCTGGGGCCGCGCGGTGTGGGTCGCGGCCGCTGCCGCCTTCCTGGCGCGCTTCCCCGGACTGCTGTGGCCGCTGCGCCCCGACGAGGCGGGCTTCCTGCTCGTCGCGCGCCACCTGCGCCCGGAGCCCGACTCGCTCTACGGCCGCTACTGGGTCGACCGTCCGCCGCCGGTGATCTGGCTGATGCGGGCCACCGACGCCGTCGGCGGGGCCTACGCCCACCGTCTGGTCGGTGCGGTCGCCTGCGCGCTGCTGGTCCTCGCGTCGGCGGCAGCCGCGCGCGAGCTCGCCCTCCGCGCCGGGGTGACCGCCCGGGCGGCCGTCCACCGGGTCGCGGCGTGGGTCGCGATCGCCACCGCCGCCATGGTCGGCAACGCCTGGATCGACCCGGTCGCCGCGAAGGGCGAGGTCTTCGGCATCCCGCTGGTGATGGCGTCCTGCTGGCTGGCCCTCCGGGCCGTACGACGACTCGCTGCCGTCGACGCGTTCTGGGCCGGGGGCCTCGCCGTGCTGGCGCTCGGCTTCAAGCAGAGCATCCTCGGCGGCCTCGTCTTCGGGGTCGCGCTGCTGGTCGGCTCGGCGGCGGCACGGCACCTCCCCTGGCGGACGGCCGGCCGGTTCGCGCTGGCCGCGGCCGCCGGCGGCGCCGTACCGGTCGCGGTGGTGGTCGCGTGGACGCTCGCCTCGGGGTCGCGGCTGCAGACGCTCTGGTACGCGTCGGTGACGTTCCGCTCCGATGCCAGCCGTGTGATCGCCTCACAGAGCTCCGAGGGCGCGCAGAGCCGCATCGGGCTGCTGGTCGCCGTCTTCGTCGGGGTCGGCATGCTGCTCGTGCTCGCCTGCTTCGTCGCGCGGGTGCGCACCCTCGCGCGGCACGACGCCGTGCCGGTCGCGGCCGTCCTGGCGATGGTGGTCGTCGACCTGGCGGGGGTGGCGCTCAGCGGGAGCTTCTGGAAGCCCTACCTGTTCCTGCTGGTGCCGCCCCTCTCCCTCGCGCTGGCCGCGCTCGTCACCCACGACCACCTCCGGCTCGCCCGGCGCCCGGTCGCCGCGGGCACGGTCGGGCTGCTCGTCGTCTCGAGCGTCGTCTCCCTCGTCGCCTGGACCGGGTCCTGGGCCGCCGGACGGGTGCCGGTGGAGGTGCGGACCGGGGAGGCGATCGCTGCCGCCGCGCGTCCCGGGGACCGGGTGCTGGTCTACGGCGGCCGGGCCGACATCCAGTGGTCCAGCGGCGCGGGGTCTCCCTACCCCTATCTCTGGTCACTGCCCATGCGCACGCTGGACCCCGACCTCGACGACCTCCGCCAGGTGCTGACCGGCAGCAACCCGCCGACGTGGTTCGTCGAGGCGACCTACATCACCACGTGGAGCGAGCTGGGGACCCGCCCCATCGAGCGCTCGCTGATCCGGAAGTACGAGTTCGTCCGCACCGCCTGCGACCGCTACCGGATCTACCACCTGAACTCGGTCGACCCGGTCGACGTCGACGTCGACTGCAGCACGCCCTTCCGCACGATCTGGGGGAAGTGACCCCGGCTGCTTGGGAACGCACAGGCCCGGCAGGGAGCTCCCCTGCCGGGCCTGGTGGGTGTCAGGCGGACCCGCGGTCAGTGACCGTGGCCGTGCCCGTGACCGGCGGCCGCGGGCTCCTCCTCCTCGGGCTTGTCCACGACCAGCGTCTCGGTCGTGAGCAGCATGGCCGCGATGGAGGTGGCGTTGACCAGCGCCGAGCGGGTGACCTTGACCGGGTCGAGGACGCCCTGGGCCACCAGGTCGCCGTACTCCTCGGTCGCGGCATTGTAGCCGTTGCCGACCCCGAGCTCGCGGACCTTGGAGGTCACGACGTAGCCGTTGATGCCGCCGTTCTCGGCGATCCAGCGCAGCGGCTCGTCGGCCGCCTTGCGGACCACGCGCACGCCGGCGGCCTCGTCACCGGTGAGGCCGAGGTTGTCATCGAGCACCGACACGGCGTGGATGAGCGCGGAGCCACCGCCGGGGACGATGCCCTCCTCGATCGCGGCGCGCGTCGCGGAGACGGCGTCCTCGATGCGGTGCTTCTTCTCCTTCAGCTCCACCTCGGTGGCGGCGCCGA
>CAZDAO010000551.1:0-3055 GCA_964503015.1 uncultured Nocardioides sp.
CGCAGCCACGCCTGCTGCACGACGTCCTCGGCCTCGGCGTGGTCGGCGAGCACCCTGCTCGCGATGCCGACGAGCCGCGGCCGCTCCGCCTCGAAGATCTCGGTCTGGTCCATGGGTCCACCCTCTCGTGTCCGGTCCTCACCCGTCCTGACGTACGGCCGGCCCCGCGTGTGACCGCACCGTCCGGCGGGAGGGGCTGGGTGCCGTCCCGCACACTGGGTGCATGGACGCCCTCCGGCGGCGCGCCGCCCAGCTGGCCACCACGGCCCTCGTCACCGTGCCCCTGCTGACCGCCTGCTCGGACGAACCCGGGTCCGCGGACCCGCCCGGATCCCCGCCCACGAGCATCTCCACGGCGGCGCCGAGCACCGAGGCGACGGACGCCACCTCCGAGCCCACCTCCGAGCCCACCTCCGAACCGACCACCGAACCCAACGCCGAACCCACCGCCGAGCCCAGCGAGCCGCCGCACCCGATCTCCGTGGCGGCGCTCGCCGAGGCGGACCTGACGGGGGGCGGCCTGCGGCTGGGCGCGGTGCGCGAGCGCACGGCCACCTACACGTCGTACGACGTCACCTTCGCCTCGACGACCACCGGGGCGGGATCGGCCCCGCTACGGATCAGCGGGGTGCTCAACGTGCCGCGCGGCCGCGCGCCCCGGAACGGTCAGGGATGGCCGGCCGTGGTGCTGGCGCACGGCTACATCGACCCGGCCTACTACGTCCGCGGCCAGGGCATGACCCGTGAGCGTGGGTTCCTGGCCGACCGCGGCTACGTCGCGCTGCACGTGGACTACCGCAACCACGCCGAGTCCACCGACGACCCGCGCATCGAGACCGCCGTCCGGCTCGGCTACAGCGCCGACGTCGTCGCGGCGGTCCACGCCCTGCGCGAGTCCCGCGACGTGCGGGTCGACCGCGACCGGATCGCGCTGTTCGGCAGGTCGATGGGCAGCGGCGTGGTGCTCAAGGCGCTGGCGGCCGAGCCGGGACTGGTGGCAGCCGGGGTCGCGTGGGCGTCGGTGTCGAGCCTGGAGGGCCAGAACTTCGACCACTTCCAGCGTCCCGACGCACCCGTCGCGCAACTGCGGGCGGGCTTCCGCGGGCGGCACGGCCTGCCCGACGAGGACCCGGAGTTCTGGCGCGGCGTCTCCTCCCGGCCGCAGTTCGACCAGATCACCGAACCGGTGCTGCTGGCCCACGGACGCTTCGACGACACCTGCCCGCCGCCCTGGGCGCGCGCGACGCAACGGGCGCTGACCGAGGCCGGCGTCGACTCGACCCTGGAGTGGTACGACGACGGGCACGCGTTCGGACCGGCCTTCGTCGCCGCGATGAACCGCACCGTGCGCTTCCTCGACGCCCGGATGCCGGCCTGACGGGGAGGAAGTGCCCGCTCGGCCGGCCTGACGGGGAGGAAGTGCCCGCTCGGCCGGCCTGACGGGGAGGAAGTGCCCGCTCGGTCGGCCTGACGGGGAGGAAGTGCCCGCTCGGTCAGCCCGTGGCCTCGAGCTGCTGGGGTGGTGCCTCGGCGTAGGCGCGGGACAGGCGCCGGTAGGGAGCCGAGGCGAGCGCGAGCAGCACCGTCACCAGCATGATCATCCCGGCCCCGAGGAAGACCAGGGCGATGCCGCGGGCCTCGCCCCTGCCGAGGAGCCAGTCCCAGGTCGAGCGGCCCTCGGCGGACTCCATGTAGGGGATCAGCCAGAACTCCGCGATCGGCCCGATGAGGAAGGCCGAGATCGGGCTGGCGGCGACCTCGACGCTCTGCGCGAGGCCGAACACCCGGCCCTGGGTGCGGAACGGCACCACGCGCTGGAGGATCGTCTGCTCGGCCGACTCGGCCGCCGGGATGATGCACATGAAGACGAAGATGCCGAGGACGTAGAGCCAGGCCCACTCGCGGATCGTGAAGGTCATCCCGAGGGCGGCGATGCCGAGGTTGACCATCAGCAGCGTGCGCACCGGGTTGCGGCCGAGCCCGAACCTGGCCACCAGACCGCCGCCGACGACGAAGCCGAGTCCGGTCACGCCCAGCACGATGCCCCACGCCTCGACGCTGAACAGGGTCAGGCCGTAGGGGTCCATCAGCGCGATGTAGACGCCGTTGACCAGGTTGTTGAAGGTCGAGAAGAGGATCAGCGCCACCAGTCCGGGGACGGCTCGGATCGCGACGACCGCCCCGCGCACGTCGAACCGTGAGGTGCCCTCCTCGGGGTCGGGGTCGAGCTCGGGGATGGCGACGGGCAGCAGGTGCAGCAGCGCGACGCCGGTCAGGGCGAGGGCGATGCCGAGGGTCCAGCCCATGCCGAGGAGCCCGACGCTGAGCCCGCTGAACACGCTCGTGATCATGAACGCGATGCCCTGGACCGTGCCGACGAGCCCGTTGGCCTTGTCGCGGCCGTCCTCGGGGACGAGCAGTGTCACCGTGGTCGACAGGGCGATGTTGCGCAGGCTCTCGACCACCCCTCCGACGAGGATGACCGCGGCGAACAGCCAGAACCACGCGCTCCCCCAGTCGGCGAGCCGTTCCTCCCCCAGCGCCACCCACAGCGCCCCGGCCAGCGCGTAGGCGACCAGGGTGATCGTCGAGGAGGTGACCATCACCTGCTTCTTGCGGTGGTGGTCCACGAGGGTGCCGAAGAACGTGCCGAACACCGCCGTGAACAGCATGAAGCCGCCGCCGATGATCGAGGTGGCCATCACCGACCGGGTCTCGAGGTAGGCCCAGAAGGTCAGCGCGAACCACAGGAAGCTCGACGTGACGTTGGCGACGAGCGTGTTGACCAGGACGGCCCGGAAGGCCCGCAGCGTCTCGGCGCCGCGGACCACGCCTGGCGGCAGGTGGGCCTCGAGCTGGGGCGCAGCGGGGTCGGCGGGGACGGCGTCCATCTCATCGTCCAGGGGCACCCCGGCAGCCTAGGTCCGGGCACCGACACCACGCCTTCGACTTCTGCCGTGACGCGCAGCCGGGCCGCATGGGGGAGCCGCGGCCCACGGCCGGCGTGCCACGATGTCGGCATGGCAGTCGAGCGCATCACCTCGGTGGTGCGCCC
>CAZDAO010000552.1:0-3029 GCA_964503015.1 uncultured Nocardioides sp.
CGTGCGGACGACCCGGGCGCCGGTGCCGACCTCGCAGTCCTTGAGGGTCGTGTCGGGGCCGACGACCGCGTCCTCGCGGACGACCGTCGCACCGAGCAGCTGGGTGCCGGGCAGGATCGTGGCGTCGGGCTCGAGGACCACGTCGGCCTCGATCCAGGTCGTCGCCGGGTCCATCACCGTGACGCCCTCCTTCATCCACCGGGTCACGATGCGGCTGTTGAGCCGGCGGCCGAGCTCGGCGAGCTGGGCGCGGTCGTTGGCGCCCTCGGTCTGGTCCACGTCCTCGATGAGGTGCGCACCGACCGTGAGCCCGTCCTCGCGGGCGAGGTGCACGGCGTCGGTGAGGTAGTACTCGCCCTTGGCGTTGTCGTTGCTGATCCGCGGCAGCGCCGACACCAGGAACTCGGCGTCGAAGGCGAGGATCCCGGAGCTGATCTCGTCGATCTCACGCTGCTCGGGCGTCGCGTCCTTCTCCTCCACGATCGCCTCGACGTCGCCTTCGTGGTTGCGCAGGATCCGGCCGTAGCCGAACGGGTTCGGCACGCGCCCGCTGAGGATGCTCACCGCCCGCTGGGCCGCCTCGTGCTCGGCCGCGAACGCCCGCAGCGACTCCCCCTCCAGCAGCGGGGTGTCACCGGCCGCGACGATCACCGTGCCGGTGGTGGTGCCGGCGGCCTCCATCGCGATGCGTACGGCGTGCCCGGTGCCCTCCTGCGTCTCCTGGACGGCGAGCACGGCATCGGGCATCACCTCGGTGATGTGCGGGCCGACCTGCTCGCGCTGGTGGCCGACCACCGCGACCACGCGGGTGGGCTCGACGGCCTGCACGGCGCGGAGCACGTGGCCGATCATGGAACGCCCGGCGATGGGGTGCAGCACCTTCATGGTCTTCGACTTCATGCGGGTGCCGCCGCCTGCGGCGAGGACGATGACGGTGAGGTTGTCCATGGCCGCAGTCTGTCACCGGTCGCTCCGCATCGCGGAAGCGCGGGACGTTGGGCCCTAGCGGGCCGCGGCGTGTGCGCGGTCGACTGGCGCCGAGGAGGTGCGATGTCCCGGAGCGCGTCGTGGCGCGACTCGCTGCGCCCACCCGAGGCCCGCGCGCTCCGCGGGGACGTGGTCGCGGGCGTGACCGTCGCGGCGTACCTGGTCCCGCAGGTGCTGGCGTACGCCGGCCTGGCGCGGGTGCCGCCCGCCGCCGGGCTCTGGGCGGCGTTCGCCGCGCTCGCGGTCTACTTCCTGCTGGGGTCGTCCCCGCAGCTCTCGGTCGGTCCCGAGTCGACGACGGCGCTGATGACGGGTGCCGCACTGGCTGCCATCACGGTGCCCGGGGAGTCCCCGCAGGACACCGCGGCGCTGCTGGCCCTCGCTGTCGGCGCCGTGTGCCTGGTCGCGTGGGCCGGCGGGCTGGGGTTCCTGGCGGACCTGCTCTCCAAGCCGGTGCTGGTGGGCTACATGGCGGGCATCGCGGGACTGATGGTGCTGTCGCAGGCCGGGCGCGGGACGGGTGCCGACGTCCCGGACGGCGACCCGCTGGCACAGGCGTGGTGGGTGGCGCAGCACCCGTCCGCGATCCACTGGCCCACGCTCGCGGTGTGCCTCGGCACCCTGGCCGTGCTGCTGGTGGGCGACCGGCTGTGGCCCACCGGGCCCGTGCCGCTGCTCGGCATGCTCGCCGCGACCCTCGCCGTGGGCGCGGCCCGGCTGCCCGAGGACGGGGTGGCGGTCGTGGGTGAGCTGCCGTTCGCGCTGCCGGACGTCGGCCTGCCCGCCCTGTCGTCGCTGGAGTCGTGGGCACTGCTGACCACCGCGCTCGCCATCGCCGTGGTCGGGTTCACCGACAACGTGGTCGATGCCCGGGCCTTCGCCGCCCGCCGGGGCGACCGCATCGACGCGCAGCGCGAGCTCCTCGCCCTGGGGGTCTCCAACGTCGCCGCCGGGCTCGTGCACGGCTTCCCGGTCAGCAGCTCGGGCAGCCGGACGGCGATCGTCGACGCCGTGGGGGGCAGGTCCCGCTGGGCGGGGCTGTCGACCCTGGCCGGCGCGCTGGTCCTGGTCGTGGCCTTGCGCCCGGTGCTCGCCCGGTTCCCGGACGGTGCCCTCGCCGCGGTGGTCGTCTACGCCGGCCTCCGCCTGGTGGACGTCCCGGAGTTCGTCCGGATCGCGCACTACCGGCGCACCGAGCTGACCATCGCGCTCGCCACCGCGCTCGGCGTGCTCGTCCTCGGGGTCCTGGAGGGCGTGCTGGTCGCGGTGAGCCTCTCCCTCGTCGACGTGTTCCGCCGGGTCGCCCGCCCCCACGACGCGGTCGAGGGCCTCGTGCCCGACGTCGCCGGCATGCACGACGTCGACGACTACGACGACGCCACACCCGTGCCCGGCCTGCTGGTCTACCGCTACGACGCCCCGCTGTTCTTCGCCAACGCCGAGAACTTCCTCGCCCGCGTGCGGGACTCGGTGGCGGCGTACGACCCGGAGTGGGTGCTGCTCAACGCCGAGGCGATGGGCGAGGTCGACCTGACCGGGGCGGATGCCCTGGAGACGCTGCGCGCCGAGCTCGCCGAGCGCGGTGTCGTCCTGGCACTGGCCCGGCTCAAGCAGGACCCGCGGGACGCACTGGCGCCCAGCGGCGTGCTCGACCGGATCGGCGCCGACCACGTCTTCCCCACGCTGCCGACTGCGCTCGAGGCCTTCCGCGCCGCCACCGGCCGGGAGTGAGCACGCTAGGCGTCCGCGATGAGCTGTGCGAAGAGCTCCACGTACTGGATGAGGTGCCGGTCGGCGAGGTAGTGGTCGCGGACGCGGCGGTGCGCGGCACTGCCCATCTCGGCGCGCCGCTCGGGGTCCTCCAGCAGGGACGACAACGCGGCCACCAGAGCGGCGCCGTCGCGGGGGTCCTCGAGGAGGATGCCGCTCACGCCGTCCTCGACCTGGTCCCGGATGCCACCCACTGCGGAGGCGACGACCGGGCGGCCCTTCCACATCGGCTCGGTCACGGTGAGGCCGAACCCCTCGGCCAGGCTCTTCTG
>CAZDAO010000553.1:0-3028 GCA_964503015.1 uncultured Nocardioides sp.
AGTGGCTGACCGAGTGGACGGACGTCATCTCCAGGTGAGGCGGATCGCCGGCCTCCTCGCGCTGGCCGCCGGTCCCGTCCTGGTCCTCGGCGTGCTCTTCGTGCTGCCGGTGACCGGCATGGTCGCCGAGGGCTTCGTCGTCGACGGCCGGTTCGCGCCGGGAGAGGTCCTCGAGGTGCTGGCGCGGCCGCGGGTGCACCGGGTCGCCTGGTTCACTGTCTGGTCCTCGGGGGCCGCGACGCTCCTGGCCGTCGTGCTCGGGCTGCCGGCGGCGTACGCCCTGCACCGGCTCGCGCTGCCCGGCCGCACCGCGGTGCGGGCGGCGATGCTGGTGCCCTTCGTCCTGCCGACCGTCGTGGTGGGCGTGGCGTTCCGCCAGCTGCTGGGGGAGGGTGGCCCGCTCGGCTTCCTCGGGCTGGACGGCACGCCGGTCGCGATCGTGTGCGGACTGGTCTTCTTCAACGTCGCGGTCGTGATCCGCACGGTGGGGGTCGCGTGGGAGTCGCTGGACCCGCGGCCGGGCCAGGCGGCGGCCGCGCTCGGGGCCACGCCCTGGCAGGTGCTGCGGACGGTGACCCTGCCGGCACTGCGTCCCGCGATCGTCGGCGCGGCCAGCGTCGTGTTCCTCTTCTGCGCGACCGCCTTCGGGATCGTGCTGACCCTGGGCGGGGTGCGCCACGCGACGGTCGAGACGGAGATCTACCTGCTGACCACGACCATCTTCGACCTCCAGGCGGCTGCCGCCCTGTCGGTCCTCCAGATCGTCGTGGTCGTCGGCCTGCTCGCCCTCGCGGCGCGGCTGCGCGCGGTCCCCGACCCGACGGCCCAGCGGACCGTCACCCCGCCCCGCGCCGTACGCCGGGGTGACCTGCCGGTCGTCGTCGCGACCGCCCTCGTCATCACCGCGATGGTGCTGCCGATCCTGACCCTCGTGCTCGGCTCGTTGAGCGTGGGGGAGGGCTGGGGGCTGGACAACTACCGCGCCCTGACCACCGCCGGCGACGACCAGGCGCTGCTGGCTCCGGTGACGAGCGCACTGGCCACCAGCCTGCGGACGGCGGTCGACGCCACGTGGATGGCGCTGCTGCTCGGGGTCACGGTCGCGACCATCGTGACCCGACGCTCGCACTCGGTGGCCGAACGGCGGGTGCGCTCGACCCTCGACGGCTTCTTCATGCTGCCGCTCGGCGTGAGCGCGGTGACGCTCGGCTTCGGCTTCCTCATCACCCTCGACCAGCCACCCCTCGACCTGCGCGACTCGCCGCTGCTCGTGCCGATGGCGCAGGCGCTCGTCGCGCTGCCCCTGGTCGTGCGCACCCTGACGCCGGTGCTCGGCGGCATCGACGACCGGCAGCGGCAGGCGGCCGCCTCGCTGGGGGCCTCTCCGCTCCGCACCCTGCTGACCGTCGACCTGCCGGTCGTCTGGAAGCCGGTGCTCGCGGCGAGCGGGTTCGCGTTCGCCGCCTCGCTCGGCGAGTTCGGGGCGACCTCGTTCCTCGCCCGCGACGAGAGCCCGACGCTGCCGGTGGTGATCTTCCGGCTGATCGGCCACCCCGGGGAGATGAACTACGGGATGGCGCTGGCGGCCTCCGTCGTCCTCGCCGTCGCCACGGCCGTCGTGATGCTCGCCGTCGAGCGGCTGCGGGTGCCCGGTGTGGGAGCGTTCTGATGGTGCTCTCCCTGACGGACGTCTCCGTGCGCTACGGCGACGCGCTCGCGGTCGACGACGTGTCGCTCGAGCTCGCGTCCGGACAGGTGCTCGCCGTGCTCGGTCCGTCGGGGTGCGGCAAGTCCACCCTGCTGCGCGCGGTGGCCGGGCTCGAGCCGCTGTCGGGCGGTGCGATCTCGTGGGACGGCGCCGACCTGTCCGGCACCCCCACCCACAAGCGGGGCTTCGCGCTGATGTTCCAGGACGGCCAGCTCTTCGCCCACCTGAGCGTCGCGCGCAACGTGGCGTACGCCCTCCGGCTCCGGCGGCTGCCCTCCGCCCAGGTCGCCACCCGGGTGCGGGAGCTGCTCGACCTCGTCGGGCTGGCCGGGTACGACGACCGCCTGCCGGGGACGCTGTCGGGCGGTGAGCGGCAGCGGGTCGCCCTGGCCCGCGCGCTGGCGGTCGAGCCCCGGCTGATCCTGCTCGACGAGCCGCTGTCCTCCCTCGACGCGACGCTGCGCGAACGGCTGGCGGGCGACCTCCGGTCGATCCTGCACGCGGCGGGGACGACGGCGCTGCTGGTCACCCACGACCACGAGGAGGCCTTCGCGCTGGCCGACCGGCTCGCGGTGATGCGGGACGGTCGGGTCGTGCAGGACGGCGCCATCGACGAGGTGTGGCGCGAGCCGGTCGACGAGGCGACCGCCCTCTTCCTCGGCTACGCGCGCGTGGTCCGCGACGGCGCGGCGGCGCGTGTGGTGGCCGCCGCGGGCCTCGAGCCGGCGTACGCCGTCGCGCTGCGCCGTTCCGCACTGGTCGTGGACCCGTCCGGGCCCCTCGTCGCGCGCGTCGCGTCCGCACGGGTGACGCCCGAGCAGGTGCGCCTGGTGGTCACGGTCGACGGCGTGGGGTCCCTGGACGCCGTCGCCCCGCTCGGCAGCCGCGTCGCCCCGGGCGACGAGGTGTCGCTGCGGGTCGATGTGACACGTCTCGCGGTCCTGCCGATCGCCGCTGCCCCTTGACCCGTCCCTAGACTGGCCCGCGTGTATCGACCGGCCTACGCCCTCCTCCTCGGGGTCGCCGCTGTCATGGGCGCACTGGCCGTGACAGCAGCGATCAGCCTCGACCGTCCCCTGGTCGACCCCGAGGGCTTCCTCGGCCCGTCGTGGCTGCGGCTGCCGCTGCTGGTCTTCGGCGCCTTCCTGCTCGACATCCTGCCGCGGACGCTGTGGGCCTCGCGGATGAAGCCCGCGCTGATGCCCGAGCTCGTGCGCGAGCGGATCCGCACCCACTGGGACCGCGACCGCATCGTGCTCGTGGTGCTGGGCCTGGTCTGCTTCTACATCACCTACGTCTGCTACCGGAACCTCAAGTCCT
>CAZDAO010000554.1:0-3018 GCA_964503015.1 uncultured Nocardioides sp.
CGGCCCGCACCTGCTTGCGGCGCTGCGCGAAGGCGGCGTCGACGACGGCGAAGACCTGCTCACGCGTCGCGGTGGTCCGCGGCGGGTCGCGGCGGGTCCAGGCGACCAGGCCGGAGTCGACGTTGGGGGCCGGCCAGAAGACGTTGCGCCCGATCGCGCCCGCACGTCGTACGTCCGCGAACCAGGCCGCCTTCACGCTCGGCACCCCGTAGGTCTTCGAGCCGGGCCCGGCCGCCAGCCGGTCGGCGACCTCGGCCTGCACCATCACCAGCCCGCGCTCCAGCGACGGCAGCAGGGTGAGGAGGTGGATCAGCACCGGCACCGAGACGTTGTAGGGGAGGTTGGCCACCAGCGCGGTCGGCGCGGGACCGGGCAGCTGCTCGACGCGCATGGCGTCGGCGAGCACCACCTCGAAGCGGTCTGCCTGCGCGGGCGCGTGGCTGGCGATGGTGGCCGGCAGCCGCTCCGCGAGCAACGGGTCGACCTCGATGGCGACCACGCGCCGGGCCACCTCGAGAAGGGCGAGGGTGAGCGACCCCAGGCCCGGACCCACCTCGACCACGACGTCGTCGCCGGTGATCGCCGACTCGCGCACGATCCGGCGCACGGTGTTGGCGTCGATGACGAAGTTCTGCCCGCGCTGCTTGGTCGGGCGCAGGTCCAGCTCGGCGGCGAGCCGACGCACCTCGGCCGGCCCGAGGAGCCTCGGGCCGGCCGGGTTCGTCGTCATGGGGCAACCCTAGTGCGGGGCTGTGGTGCGGACGGGCTCAGCGGGGCAGGCCGAGCTTGGCGGCGCACCCGGGCCAGGAGCCGTAGCCACCGGTGGCGTCACGCAGCCGCGTCGCGACCGCGATCTGGGTCTCGCGGGAGGCCTGGTGGGGATAGCCGGTGCCGCCGTAGGCGCGCCAGGTGCCGAGGTTGAACTGGAGGCCGCCGTAGTAGCCGTTGCCGGTGTTGATGGCCCAGTTGCCGCCGGACTCGCACTGGGCGAGCGAGTCCCAGACGGTGCTGCCGCCGGCGAAGTTCGAGGTCGGCTCCTCCTTGGTGCCGACCTTGACGATCGTCGGCACGGCCTTGACCAGCGCCGAGGCCTGCACGACCTTGCGCGCGACCAGCTCGCCGTTGACGTAGCGCAGTCGGTAGGTCACCTTGCGGACGCCGTCCTTGCCGGCGCGGACGACCTCCTCCTCGCCCTCGTACATGCTGGCGTCCTCGCGCTCGATGACCGGCGCGTCGACGACCTCGCGTGCCACCTTCTTGGTCGCGAGACGGATGTCGGTCACCACGACCTTGTCGCCGTCGGTGATCTCGGTGTCGAGCGAGGGGCGCACCTTGTCGTGGCGGTCGACCTCGTAGCCCATCGACGTCAGCACGTCGGCGACGGTCAGGGCGGTCACCTCACGCTTCTTGAGGTCCTTCGCGCCGAGCTTGATGCGCACGACCTTGGGCGTGACGACCTCGAGGGTCAGGCCGCTGCGGCCGATGGAGGAGCTGCGGCTGGCCGACAGGTCGGCGCCGTCGAAGCGGCGGCCGATCTCGCCGAGCGCGCTCGCGACGCTGGTCGAGTTCACCCAGTGCGTCTCGGTGCGGCCGTCCACGGACAGCTCGAGCGGGCGGCCGAACTGCACGGCGATGGCCGTGCCGTCGGTGACCGCCTCGTCGAGCGAGGGGGCGACCAGGTCCTTGTCGGTGACCTCGATGCCCTCCGCGGAGAGGACGTCACCGACGGTGTCGCCGATGGCGCTCACCTGGGTGGTCCTGCCGTCGAGGCTGAGGGTCACGTCCTTGCTGAGTGCGGCGTAGCCGACCGTCGTACCGGCGACGGCTGCCACGACGACCGCCACGAGGGCGGCCAGTACTGCCTGGGACCTGCTGAGCTGCGCGAGACGAGAGCGCACGATTCTCCGAACGTCGTACTCCCCGGGCCTCGGGCGGCAGCACACCCCACGGACGGCGCGCAGCACCCAGCGAGGGCGTACGAGTTGCGAGCGGGGGTCTCGCGGAGCCGGCCCGATCCGGCCCCAGGTGCTGCCGAAATCGCTCCCGATCCCGGCCAACAATCACAAGACGATAACGAAACCGACCCCTCGCGCAAACTCGAACGCCGAGAATCGTCGGAGATCCCGCTCACGCGGTCGAGCCCCGACCGGCTACCAGGCACCCCCGAAGGCAGCGTCGGTGTTGGCGTCGATCGCCCGGCAGAGCAGCTCCAGGTCGACCCCACGCACCTCGGCCATGGCCCGCACGGTGACCGGGACGAGGTACGACGCGTTGGGCCGCCCGCGGTAGGGCGTCGGCGTGAGGTAGGGCGCGTCGGTCTCGACCAGGACTCGGTCGAGCGGCGTGATCGCGAGGGCCTCGCGCAGGGGCGCGGCGTTCTTGAAGGTGACGGTGCCGGCGAAGCTGAGGTGGGCACCGCGGTCGAGGCAGCGGCGGGCGACGTCAGCGTCACCGGAGAAGCAGTGCATGACCCAGCGCTCGGGCGCGCCCTCCTCGTCGATCACCTGCAGCACGTCGTCGTGCGCGTCGCGGTCGTGGATCACGAGCGTCCGGTCGAGGCGCTTGGCGAGGTCGATGTGGCGCCGGAAGCTCTCGACCTGGGCCGCCCAGCCCGCGTCACCGGTCCCGCCCTGCGCGTGACGGAAGCGGTCGAGGCCGGTCTCGCCGACCGCGCGGACCTTGTCGTGGGCGGTCGCGAGCCGCTCGATCTCCTGCAGCGCCTGCTCGAGCTCGCCCGCGGCCGCCAGTCCCGGCGCCTCGTTGGGGTGCAGCGCAACCCCGGCCACGAGCGCGTCGTGCTCCGCGGCCGCCTGGACCGCCCAGCGCGCGCCGGGGAGGTCGCACCCGATCTGCACGATCCTCGGCACCCCGACGGCGGCCGCCGCGGCCAGGGCGTCGTCGGTGCTGAGCCAGTCGCCGTCGGCGATGTCGAGGTGGCAGTGGTTGTCCACCACGGGGTGCGGGAGGGGCTCGGGGGCCGGCGGGCGCTCGCGGTCGCGCCGGGCGCCGGACCTCTCC
>CAZDAO010000555.1:0-3015 GCA_964503015.1 uncultured Nocardioides sp.
CGGGCACGAACGCGCACCTGGTGGTCGAGGAGGCCCCCGCCGAAGACGCCGTCGAGGAGACCACCTGGGACGGCGGCCCTGCCGCGCCCTCCCGGCGCCAGGACCGCCCGAACCACGAGGGCCACGAGGGCCACGAGCACGACGACGACGTGAAGGAGCTGGACGAGGTGGACCGCGAGACGACGGAGCAGCCGGTGCTGGTGGCGGTCTCGGGCCGCGACGAGGGGGCGCTGCGCGAGCAGGCGGCCCGCTGGGCGGCCTGGGTGCGTGAGCAGCACGCCGGTGACGGGGTGGACCTGGGTGCGGTGGCGGCCACGGCCGCGCGGCACCGCGAGCACCACCCGGTGCGGGGTGCCGTCGTGGCGTCGTCGGCCGGTGAGCTGGCCGAGCGCCTCGAGGCGCTGGCCACCGACCGGCCGGGCGACGGCGTCGTCACCGGTCGTGCGACCGAGCAGGGCAAGGTGGTCTTCGTCTACCCCGGCCAGGGCTCGCAGTGGCTGGGCATGGGGCGCGACCTGCTCGCGAGCGACCCCGCCTTCCGTGCCGCGGTCGAGGAGTGCGACGAGGTCGTCGCGCGGCTGGCGGGCTGGAGCGTGCGCGACGTCCTCGCCGGTGAGCCCGGAGAGGGTGTCGACCCCGACGCGGTCGACGTCGTGCAGCCCGCCCTCTTCACGATGGGCGTCGCTCTGACGGCCAGCTGGCGCGCGGCCGGCATCGAGCCCACCGCCGTCGTCGGCCACAGCCAGGGTGAGGTCGTCGCTGCGGTGGTCAGCGGCGCGCTGACCCTCGAGGAGGGCGCGCTGCTGGCTGTCGAGCGCTCGCGCGCCGTCCGCTCCGTCAGCGGCCACGGCGCGATGGCGCTGGTCGAGCAGCCCGTCGCTGCCGTGGAGGAGCTGCTCGCGCCGTTCGGCGAGCGACTCTCGGTCGCGGCAGTCAACTCGCCGGCCTCGACCGTGGTCTCCGGTGACGACGACGCGGTCGACGAGCTGGTCGCCCAGCTCGCCGGTGCTGACACCTTCTGCCGCAAGGTCAATGTCGACTACGCCTCGCACAACGCGCAGATGGACCCGCTGCTGCCGGGGCTGCGTGAACGGTTCGCCGGGCTCGCCCCGACCGCGACGACCATCCCGTTCCACTCGACCGTGCTCGGCCGTGAAGCCGCCGGCACCGAGCTCGACGGTGACTACTGGGGCCGCAACCTGCGCGAGCGCGTGCAGTTCGGCCGGGTCGTCGAGCAGCTGCTGGCCTCGGGGCACACCGCCTTCGTCGAGGTCAGCGCCCACCCGGTCCTGTCGATGGCGCTGTCCGACGCGGTGGCCGAGGGCGGCGTGCAGACCGGCACCCTGGTGCGCGGGGACGGCTCCCGCACCCGGCTGGTGGCCGCGGCCGGCGCCCTGCACGCGCACGGCGTGGCGGTGCCCTGGGACCGCCTGGCTCCCGCCACCGGCCCCGTCCAGCTGCTGCCGACGTACGCCTTCCAGCGCACCCGCTTCTGGATGGGCAAGGGCACCACGACCGACGTCGACGGCCTCGGCCTCGCGGAGCTGTCGCACCCGTGGCTGCGAGCGGCCACGACCGTCGCCGGCGACCGCCGCACCGTCCTGACCGGTCGCGTCGACGCCCGCACCTTCCCGTGGCTGGTCGACCACCAGGTCTTCGGCTCGGTGCTGGTGCCCGGCACCGGGCTGCTCGAGCTGGCACTGACCGCCGGTCGCCGGGTGGGTGCCGACGAGGTGGTGACGCTGAGCCTCGCGCGTCCGCTCGTCCTCGGCGACGACCCGGTGCGTCTCCAGGTGGTGCTCACCCCCGACGACGGCGACCACCGGGTCGAGATCTGGTCCTCGCCCGCCGACGAGGAGGGAGAGTGGACCCAGCACGCGTCGGGTCGACTGGCTCCCGCCACCACGCCGCCGGCCGAGCCGACCGCGTGGTCGAACGACGGCCTGGCCGCCGTCGACATCACGAGCACCTACGACGCCTTCGAGGCCCAGGGCATCCACTACGGCCACGCCTTCCAGGGGCTGGTCGGTCTGTGGGCCGCCGACGGCGACGGACTGGGCGAGGTCGCGCTCCCCGACGGGGTGGGCGCCTCGGAGTTCCTCGCCCATCCCGCACTCCTCGACGCCGCTCTCCACACCATCACGGCGAGCGGGGTCGACACGGCCGACGAGGGGGCCGTGCTGCTGCCCTTCGAGTGGAGCAACGTGCGGCTGGCCCGCACCGGCGCCGACCGGTTGCTGGTGCGCGCCGCACCCGACGGTGACGGTGCCGTGCGGCTCACGATGACCGATCCGGAGGGACGGCTCGTGCTCTCGGCCGGCGCCCTCGCGCTGCGCCAGGCGACGCCGGACCAGATCCGGGCCGCGCGCCAGACCAGTGACCTCTACGACGTGCGGCCGCACCCGGTCGCGCCGACGGCCGACGAGCTCGCGGCTCGCGACGCCGCCTCGCTCGTCGTCGTCGGCAGCGGCCGGGCCGCTGACCTGCTCGCCGCGCACGCCGGGCACGCCGGCGACCTCGACGCCGCCGCCGCCGAGGTCGCCGCCGGCCGCGCCTGCCACGTCGTCCTCGACCTCACCCGCACCACCGACGACGCGGCGGACGTGGTGACCACCTCGCGTGCCGCGCTCGCATCGCTGCAGCGCGTGCTCTACCTGGCGCCCGCCGTGCCGGTCACGGTGGTGACCGATGGTGCCAGCGCGGTCGGTACCACGCATCCGGTCGACGTCGCCGCGGCCGCGGCCTGGGGCATGACCCGGTCCGCCCGCGCGGAGGCGGCCGACGTCGGTCTGCGCCAGGTCGACCTCGACCGCGATGCCGGCACGGACGACCTGCTGGCCGCGCTCGCACCCCTCGGTGAGCCCGAGGTGCTCGTCCGTGACGGTGGGCTCCGCGTGCCGCGCCTCGAGCGGGCCGACGGCGGCGAGGGCCGGTCGTGGGTCCCCGACCCCGACCGCGCCGTGCTCCTGACCGGCGGCACCGGCGAGATCGGCCGGGCGCTGGCCGCCCACCTGG
>CAZDAO010000556.1:0-3012 GCA_964503015.1 uncultured Nocardioides sp.
GTCGGTCAGGGAACGATGCCGTGCTCGACGAAGGCCTGGAAGGGGTCGACCGGGCCGGCGCCGCCGGGGCGGACCTCGAGGTGGAGGTGCGAGCCGGTGACGTTGCCGGTGGCGCCGACGGTGCCGATGACCTCGCCGCCGGTGACGCGGTCGCCGACCGAGACGTAGATGTTGGTCTGGTGGCAGAACCAGATCTCGGTGCCGTCGTCGAGGGTCACCACGGTCTTGTTGCCGTAGGCGCCGTCGTAGCCGGTGGAGGTCACGGTGCCGTTGGCGACCGCCATGATCGGGTCACCGGAGTTGCCGTTGAAGTCCAGACCGGTGTGGTAGCTCGCCCAGAGGCCGTACTGCCCGAAGGTCGCGGTGAGCTGGTAGCTGGCGAGGGGGAGAACCCACTTGTTCTCCTTGATCTTCGCCGCCTGCTTCGCAGCGGCCTTGCGCATCTCCTCGAGCTTGGCGGCCCGCTCGGCCATCTGCTTCTCGGCCAGCGCGACGAGCTCGGGATCGGCTTCCTCGCCCTGGACGGTCTGGACGTCGGCGTCGCGGGTGTGGTCGCGGCTGACGACCTCACCGCGGCGGGCGAGCGCGGTGCCGGCGGACCCGACGGCCCCGGTCGCGTCGAGGGACGCACCGGAGGAGGCCAGGGCGGTCGCTCCCGCGCCGGCGGTGACGGCGCCACCCGCGGAGATCGCGAGGACGGCGACACCTGCCACGAGGGGAAGCGACGGCAGGCTGCTCACCACCGGGCGGCGCGGGGGCGGGGTGGCCCGACGCTTGCCGGTCGTGGGTGCAGCCGGTGCCGAGGTGGCGCGACGCCGAGGAGCGCGCTCCGCTCGGTGGTTGCCCATAGGGGTAGTTACCAATCTGCCGGGTCAGGGGGGTCGGGTCGGCAAGACCGCGCACGACTGTAACGGAAAGATCACGGGAAAGTGCAACCCTCGATCAAATTCGTTGTGGAAGCGCGGCCACCGGTCGCTATCCGAACGTCACCCGCGCGCCGCCTGGTAGCGGTCGAGGGCCTCGCGGCGCTCGTCGGCGTGGTCGACGATGCGCAGCGGGTAGTCCTGCTCGTAGCCGGCGTCGGACTTCCACGGCTCGTGCGCGGCCTTGCCCGGCAGGTGGTCGAGCTCGGGCACCCACCGGCGCACGTAGTCGCCCTCCGGGTCGAACTTGATCCCCTGGGTCACCGGGTTGAACACCCGGAAGTACGGCGACGCGTCGGTGCCGGTGCCCGCGACCCACTGCCAGCCGTGGTTGTTCGAGGCGACGTCGCCGTCGATGAGCAGGTCGAGGAAGTGCCGCGCCCCGACCGGCCACCACACGTGCAGGTCCTTGGTGAGGAAGGAGGCGGTGATCATCCGCACCCGGTTGTGCATCCACCCGACCTCCCGGAGCTGTCGCATCCCGGCGTCGACGATCGGGAAGCCGGTGGTGCCGGTGCGCCACGCCTCGATCGCGTCGGCGGGGTCGTCGTAGCGCATGCCCTTCAGCGCGGGCTTGAGGTCGCTCCACGCCGAGGCGGGGTGGTGCCACAGCACGTCGGCGTAGAACTCCCGCCACGCCAGCTCGTCGGCGTACGTCGAGGAGTGGTCGATGTCGGCGAGGAGCGAGCGGGGGTGCAGCACCCCGAGGTGGAGGTAGGGCGAGAGGCGCGACGTGCCGTCGCGGTCGGGACGGTCACGCTCCGAGCGGTAGGACCGGAGCCCGTCCTCGCGGAAGGCCCTCCAGCGCCGCCAGGCCGCGTCCTCACCGGCGCCCGGCAGGTCCACGGGCGCATCGGCGACGGCCTGCTCCAGCATCTCGACGGCCTCGGCCTGCGAGTCGGCGGGCTCGAGGTCGGGGGAGCGGGGCGTCGCAGCGGGCTCCGGCCAGCCGTGCTCGCGCCACGCCCGGGCGAAGGCACTGAACACCTGGTAGGGCTCCCCGCTGCCGTTGAGCACCCGCCCGGGCCCGACGGCGTACGGCGAGCCCGTGGCGACCAGCTCCACCGCCTCGCCCACGGCGCGGTCGCGGCGTACGCCGTAGGGCGTGGTCTCCGCCGAGACGTGCACCCGGCGATCGCCCGCCACCTGCGGCACCACCGTGCGCGGGTCGCCGTGGCGGATGCTCAGCGGGATGCGGTCGGCGAGGGCGAGCACGTTGGCCGCCAGCCACGCCCGCCGGGACGGGCCGGCCCCCGCCCACAGCGCCGGGTCCACGACGAACAGGGCCTGGACCGACCCCTCCTCGAGCGCCGCGCGGAGCGCGGGGTTGTCGCGCACGCGAAGGTCGCGCCGGAACCACATCACTGCTGAGGCGGGGCCGGAGCCCGAGCTGGCACTGGGAGACATGCTTCTCAACGTAGCCCCGAGGTGACCACCACCACTCGCACCCGACCTCGTGCGACGCGCCGGGGGAGGTCTAGGGTGCCGAGAGGGAATCCCCGCCACTGTTCGCAAGACGAAAAGGACTGGTCACCTCGTGGACCTGATGGAATTTCAGGCGAAGGAGCTCTTCGCCAAGCACGGAGTCGCAACCACGCTGGGGGTCGTCGCCGAGACGCCCGAGGCCGCTCGGGCCGCCGCCGAGGAGATGGGCGGCGTCACCGTCATCAAGGCGCAGGTCAAGGCCGGTGGCCGTGGCAAGGCCGGCGGCGTGAAGATCGCCAAGACCGCCGACGAGGCCGAGTCCTACGCTCGCGACATCATCGGCATGGAGATCAAGGGCCTGCGCGTCAACCGCGTCCTGGTCACCCCGGCGACCCCGCCGGTCGAGGAGTACTACTTCTCCTTCCTGCTCGACCGCTCCAACCGTTCGCACCTGTGCATCGCGTCCGTCGAGGGTGGTGTGGAGATCGAGGAGGTCGCCAAGACCAACCCCGAGGCCGTGCGCCAGATCCCGATCAACGCGATCGAGGGCGTCACCCCGGAGAAGGCCGCCGAGATCGTCGACGACGCGAAGTTCCCTGCCGAGCTGCGTGACCAGGCCATCGAGATGGTCCAGAAGCTCTGGAAGGTCTACGTCGAGGAGGAC
>CAZDAO010000557.1:0-3006 GCA_964503015.1 uncultured Nocardioides sp.
GGCGGCGTACTTGTCAGGCTCTCGCTGAACTTGTCAGGCCGTGCACGGGCCGACATGTTCAGCGATCCCCGGTCAGCCGGGGATCACGAAAGGGGGCTGAGCGTCAGTCGCCAGCGCGCCAGGAGCGTACGGCGGCGGCGAAGGCCACGGAGAGGACGACCAGGGCGGCCAGGAGCGCCGAGCGCGCCGCGACCGGGGCGGACGTCACCGCGTTGACGGCCTGGTAGACGGTCATCAGCAGCGCGGCGCCCAGGGCCGAGCCGATGCGCTGCCCGGTTTGGAGCGCGCCACCCGCGGCCCCACCCATCTCGGGCGGCACGTTGTCGAGGCTGAGGGTGAAGTTCGGCGAGATGACCCCGCCGCCGCCGATGCCGGCGAGGAACATCGCCGGCGCGAGGGTCCACCACAGGGTGTCGGGCGGCGAGGTGACCAGCCACGCCGCGAGGGCGGTGCCGGTCATCATGACCGACAGCGCGACCAGGGTGACCCGGCGCCCGATGCGGCCGACGAGCCGACCGGCCAGCGGTGAGGTGACCGCGGCGCCGAAGGCGAACGGCGTCATCAGGAGGGCGGTGTGCAACGGGGTGAACCCCTCGCCCTCCTGGAGGTGCACGGAGAGCACCAGGAAGATGCCGGTGAACCCGGTGAAGTAGAGCGTCCCGACGAGCAGGCCGTTGGCGTAGCCGGGCAGGCCGCGCAACAGCGACACGTCGAGGAGCGGCGGCCGGCCGCGGCCCACCGTGTGCACCTCCCAGCGCACGAACGCCCAGGCGAGGAAGGGGAAGGCGACGAGCAGCACGAGCGGCAGCCCCGCGCCTCCCTCCAGGCTGATCAGCGGGAACAGCACGGACACCACGGCGAGGCCGAGCAGGAGCGCGCCGGGGAGGTCGACGCGGGGGTCGTGCGCCCCTTCCTCCCGGGGAGGGTTGTCCGGCACCAGGCGGCGGATGAGCACGAGCGCGACCAGCCCGATCGGGACGTTGACCAGGAACAGCGAGCGCCAGCCGCGCTCGTCCCCGAGCAGTCCGATGAGCGCCCCGCCGATCAGCGGCCCGGTCGCGGAGGCGACGGCGACGGTGAAGCCGAACATCCCGAACGCGCGCCCGCGCTCCTGGCCGCGGAACAGCTGCTGGATCAGCCCGGAGTTCTGCGGCGTGAGCAGTCCTGCGCTCGCCCCCTGGGCGAGGCGGGCGACCACGATGGCGGCGGCGTTGGGAGCCAGCCCGACCGCCGCGCTCGACACGATGAAGCCGAGCAGGCCGATCGTCATCATCCGTCGTCGGCCGTGGGCGTCCCCGAGCCGGCCGCCGGCCACCAGCGTCATGCCGAAGGCGAGGGCGTAGCCCGAGACCACCCACTGCACCGTGGCGGCGCTGGTGTCGAGGCCCGCCCGGATGGAGGGGACCGCGACGTTGACGATGGTGACGTCGAGCAGCGACATGAAGCCGACCACGAGGGAGACCGCGAGGATCCGCCAGCGTCGTGGGTCGGGCTCGTACGTCGACTCGTCCGTCGGCTCCCGCGTCTTCTCGGTCATCGCCGCCCAGCCTTGCACCCCGGTGCCAGCTCGGGACCACCCCAGGGTGCTCGCCGTGGAGGTGCCGTCCGGGCACGGTGGCGGCGCATGATGGGGGCATGAAGGCGGTGCAGGCACGGGTCAGTGGCCGGGTCCAAGGCGTGTCGTTCCGGTGGTACACCGAGGAGAAGGCCCGGTCGCTCGGGGTCGGCGGCTGGGTGCGCAACGAGCCCGACGGCTCCGTGCTGGTCCACGCCGAGGGCGAGGCCGAGGCGGTCGACGCCCTGGTGGCGTGGTGCCATGACGGGCCCACGTCGGCGCGGGTGAGCGGCGTGGCGGTCCGGGAGACCAGCCCGACCGGCGCGACGACCTTCGAGACCCGCTACTGAAACTGGAGTGAACTTGTCGACTATCGTGGGGGAATGACGACCAGCACGGTCATCCCGCCGACCTACGACGACGTCGAGGTGGTCGTGCCCGCGCCCGGCCCCGGGGCGGGCAACTGGGCCGGGGCGGCCAGCGCGGTCCTGGTCGACGGCGTCTTCTGGCTCACCTGGCGCGTCCGCCGCCCGCTCACCGACGGCCGTGGCGTGTCCGTGGTCGTCGCCCGGTCCGACGACGGGATCTCCTTCGAGCAGGTCGCCGAGGTCTCGCGCGAGGCGTTCGGCGCGGAGTCGTTCGAGCGGCCCGCGCTGGTGCCGCTCCTCGGAGGTGGCTGGCGCCTCTACCTGTCCTGCGCCACCCCGGGCTCCAAGCACTGGTGGGTCGACAGCCTCACCGCCGACAGCGTCGACGCCCTGCCCGGAGGCGTACGACGTCGCGTGCACGAGGGCGACGCCGCCACCGGTGTGAAGGACCCGGTCGTCACGATGGGCGCGGACGGCTACGAGATGTGGCTGTGCTGCCACCCGCTCGACGTGCCCGGCCACGAGGACCGGATGACCACCCGCCGGCTCACCAGCGGCGACGGCCTGCAGTGGGAGGACCACGGCGAGGTGCTCGCCGGTCGGGAGGGGCAGTGGGACGCGCGCGGCGCGCGCGTGTCCGCGGTGCTGCCCGACGGGACGGTGCTCTACGACGGCCGGCCCGACGCGGAGTCCAACTGGTTCGAGACCACCGGGGTCGCCGTCTGGGACGGCACCGCGCTGACCCGCACCGAGCACCCGCCGATCTCCTCGCCGCACTCCGACGGCGCGTTCCGCTACGCCACCGCCGTGCCGCTGCCCGACGGCCGGGTGCGCTACTACGTCGAGGCGGCGCGACCGGACGGGGCGCACGACCTGGTCACCTGCGTGCGCTGATCGGCGTGACCGTCGCCCGCTCCTCGTAGGAGCCCCGGCTCTCGGGCGAGAGCCAGTGGGACGTGGGCGGGATCTCGTCGTCCTCGGCTTCACCCCGGAGGCGCCCGCGCCCGAGACTGGAGACCATGAGCGCGCCCGTCACCGTGTCCGTCACCCGCCACGTCGACCCCTCGCGCACCAGCGAGATGC
>CAZDAO010000558.1:0-2983 GCA_964503015.1 uncultured Nocardioides sp.
CGCACCATCGTCGAGGCCGGGATGCAGCGTCCGAAGGTCAAGGCCGCCGACTTCGTCGGCAAGGAGGCCTACCTCGCGCAGCGCGCTGCGCTGGATTCCGGGCAGGCCCCGCAGGCGGTGCTGTGCACGCTGACCGTCGACGACCACACCTCGGCGTCGGGCACCAAGCGCTACATGCTCGGCGGCGAGCCGATCCTGACCCGCGACGGCGGCACGCTCACCGACGGCCACGGCCACCACCCGTACGTCACCAGCGCGGGGTCGGCTCCCTCCTTGGGCAAGCACGTGTTGATGGCCTACCTGCCGCCGGAGCAGGCCGTGATCGGCAACGAGCTGGCCGTGTCCTACATGGAGGAGCTCTACCCCGTGACGGTCGGCTCGGTCGACGCCACGCCCCTCCTCGACCCGGCCAACGAGCGCATCCGATGAACCCGCTCGTCTGCATCAAGCGCGTGGTCGACGCCTCGAGCGAGATCGTGCTGACCGAGGACGCCCAGGGCGTCGACGGCCGCTACGCCGGCTTCACCATGAGCGCCCACGAGGAGTGTGCGGTCGAGATCGCGGTGCAGGTCGCCGCGGCCGGCGGTGGCGGCGCCACGGTCCTGACCCTGGGCGACGCCGACGCGGTGGAGCAGCTGCGCTCGGCGCTGGCGGTCGGCTGCACGGCGGCGACCCACGTCGTGGCCGACCCGCAGGCCTTCGGCCCTGCCGACGTGGCGCGCGAGATCGCCGCCGTGGTGCGCGACCACGCCGAGGCCGGCACCCCGCACGACCTGGTCCTGCTCGGCAACGACGCCGCCGACAGCGGCGACTTCCAGGTGGGCATCCGGCTCGCCTACGAGCTGGGCTGGCCCGTGGTCAACGGCGTCAGCACGGTGAGCGTGGCCGACGGCCAGGTCACGGCCGGCGGGGACGGCCCCGACGGCCACGAGACCTACCGGGTGCCCCTGCCCGCCGTCGTGACGGTCCTCGAGGGCGGCGTCGAGCCGCGCTACCCGACGGTGCCCGGCCGGATGAAGGCCAAGAAGGTGGAGGTCGAGGAGCGCAAGCCGGTGGCCGAGCCCGCCGGGCCCTCGCGCGTGCGGCTGGTCCTGCCGCCGCCCGCGCCGTCGACCGTCCAGGTCCTCGGCACCGGTGCGGCCGCGGCCCCCGCCGTCGTCGACCTGCTCGAGGAGCTGGGGGTGATCTCCCGATGATCCTCGTGCTCGTCGAGGTCACGCCCGAGGGCGAGCCGGTCGAGACCTCCCGCGAGGCGGTCACCTTCGCCCGCGACCTGTCCGCCGCCGGCGGTGGCGTGCCGATCGACGCGGTCGTCGTCGGCCAGCCCTCCGACGCGCTCGTCGGGGTGCTCGGGTCGTACGGCGTGCGCCACGTGCACGCGCTCACCGGGTCGGCGTACGTCGCCTTCGCCGGCGCCGCGTGGGCCGCCGGCCTGATGGCGGTGCGGGAGAAGGCCGGCTCGGTGGTGGTCATGGCCGCCGGCACCTCGCGCGGCAACGAGGTGCTGGCCCACGTGGCCGCCCGCAGCGGTGTCGCGATGGCTGCCAACGTGCTGTCCTTCGGCGGCCTGTCGCCCTTCACCGTCACCCGGCAGGTCGTCGGCGGAGCCGCGCTGGAGGAGATGCAGCTGGCCGCCCGGCCGGCCGTGTTCACCGTGGCGGGGCATGCGGTGCAGGCGCAGCCCGCCGACACCCCGGGCGCCGGCGAGCTGGTGGTCGAGACCCCCGACGTGGCCGAGGCCGACCTCGTCGCACGCGTGGTCTCCGCCGAGGAGCCCGAGCCCGACCTGTCGGGCACCCTCAAGTCCGCCAAGGTCGTCGTCGGCGCCGGTCGTGGGGCCGGCTCCGCCGACGGCTTCGGTGACATCCTCGAGCTCACCGAGCTGCTCGGCGCCTCGCTGGGCGTCTCCCGCGTGGTGACCTCGCTGGGCTGGCGTCCGCACCACGAGCAGGTCGGCCAGACCGGCAGCCGGATCTCGCCCGACCTCTACATCCCGTGCGGCATCAGCGGTGCCATCCAGCACTGGGCGGGGTGCAGCAGCGCCAAGGCGATCCTCGCCATCAACACCGACCCGGACGCCCCGATGGTCACCAAGGCGACCCATGCCGTGATCGGCGACCTCCACGAGGTCGTGCCGGCGATCAATGCCGAGATCCGGCGGCGCAGGGGAGTCTGAGCCCGCGGGCCGTCTCGCCACCGCTGGCACGATGGTGGGCATGCGCACGCGCGGGGTGTCGTACCTGTCGGGGGTGCACGAGCCCGACGAGGTGGCACGCATCATGCGGACCATCCGTGACGACCTGTCGTGCACGAGCGTGATGGTGGTCGACAGCGACGTCGGCAGTCTCGTCGAGGCGGGCACGATCGCGTTGGCCGAGGGCCTGGACGTCGTGGTGCGACCCCACCCCGGCAACCTCCGGGCGCGTGCGTTGCTGAAGCACCTGCGCACCGCGGCGGTGGCGGCCGAAGTCCTACGTGCCTCGGCGCCCGGGAAGGTCAGCCTGGGCGTCGGCAACGAGCTCTCGATGACGTCGCGCGGGATCGTCCCCGGGCCGGGCGAGCTGTCCCGGCTGATGCTCATCCTGCGGGCCCGTTCGCTGCTCCGGCGTCGTATCAGGCGACGCGTCGACCAGCTGCTGACCCGCGCGGCGGAGGTGGCGCGCAGTCACTTCGGCGGCCCGATCGGCTACTGCGCCGCGATGTGGGAGGAGGTGGACCATGGGCCGTTCGACTTCGTCGGGGTGAATCTCTACCGCACCGGCACAGACGCCGCCGCCTACCCGCGCCGCGTGGCCGACCTCGTCGCGTCGGCTGGGAAGCCCGTGGTGATCACCGAGTTCGGCTGCGGGGCGCAGGTCGGCGGTGACGTGCGCGGTCCCGGCTCGTTCCTGGTGGTCAACTGGTTGGTCGACCCGCCGCGGATCAAGGGCGGGGTCGAGCGCGACGAGTCCGTGCAGGCGGCCTACCTCGCCGAGCTCGTGGA
>CAZDAO010000559.1:0-2978 GCA_964503015.1 uncultured Nocardioides sp.
TCTACCACCGCTCCGCGGCCAAGGCCCGGGTCATGGCCGGGGTGCACGCCGCCCGGCTGCGGCGCTTCGACGCCGTGATCGCCGTCAGCAGGGCCACCGCCGACGCGATGGCGGAAAAGTGGCGCGTGCGCCGCGAGATCACGGTCATCCGCAACGGCGTCGACCCCGTGGTTTCGAGGCTCGCTGCGCTCGCACCTCAACCACCGAGTGGGCAGTCGCTCGCACCTCAACCACCAATGCGGCAGTCGCTCGCACCTCAACCGCCGAGCGCGGGAGGGCTGCGGGTGCTGTCGCTGGCCCGGCTCGCGCCGGAGAAGCGGCTGACGGCGCTGCTCGACGGCTTCGCCGCGCTGCAGCGCGAGCACCCCGAGGCCAGCCTCACGATCGCCGGCACCGGCGAGGAGGAGGCCCCGCTGAGGACGTACGTCGACCGGCTCGGGCTCGGCGACGTCGTCCGGATGCCCGGTTTCGTCGACCCCGACGCGGCCATGGCCGAGCACGACGTCCTCTCCATGCTGTCGGTCTGGGAGAACTGCTCCTACGCGCTGCTCGACGCCGCCTCCCGCGGCCTCGGCGTGGTGGCCAGCGACGTGGGCGGCAACCCCGAGATGCTCCCGGCCCGGTGCCTGGTCGACGCCGGTGACCCGGCCGCCGTCGCAGCCGCACTGGCCACTCAGGGGCTCGATCCGACGGCGCGTCCCGGACTCGAGGGATGGCCCACCGTCCCCGAGATGTGCGCGCGGATCGCCGAGGTCTACGACAGCATCGGGGCCGCGCGATGAGCCGCATCGACTCGCCGTGGGACCTGCCCGACCGCACCGTCGAGCGGGCCGACACCGCCGACCGCGAGATCCGGATCACCGACTTCGCGCTGATGGCCGTGCTGCCGTTCCGGACGGTGGAGGTCGCCGGCTTCCCCGTCAACGAGCTCGCGATGGCCGCGCTCGTCGGCCTGTGCCTCCTGCGGTCCGCGCGCGGCGGCGCCAAGCTGCCCGAGGTGGTCATCCTCCTCCTGGCGGCGCTGATGGCGCTGCTCGTCTACTCCGGGACGGCCAACCACGTCGACTGGACCCGTCGCGTCGGGCACGTCGCCATCGGCTCCGGACTGATCTGGGCGTTCTGCACGGGTCGGATCTCGAGTCGCTCCGCCGCCGCCGGCCTGGCCGCGGGTCTGATCGCCGTCGCCGGCCTCGCCGTGATCGGAGTCGGCGGCGACTACTACTCCGGCCGGCTGACCGGATTCCTCGGCGACCCCAACGCCGGCGCGTACTTCCTCGCCGTCCTGGGCACGCTGGCGGTCTTCTTCGCCGACGACCGGTGGGGCGTACGGCTCGCGCTCGCCGTCCCACTCGTCGCCGCTCTGGTGCTGACCTTCTCGCGCACCGGCCTGCTCGCGGCGGCCTTCGCCGTGGCGTGGATCCTCCTCGGCCGGCGCCTGGGAGCCGTCGGGGGTGCCGCGCTCGCCGCCGCGCTCGTGTGGCTGGTGGACAACATCCCCGAGGACCTCGTGCTCTACGGACCCTTCTCGAACCGGTCCGGCAGCGACGCCCTGCGGGAGCGCATCATCGCCCAGGAGCGGGTGCAGCTCGCCGACGCGCCGTGGTTCGGCAACGGCCCCGGCACCGCACGGGTGACGATCGGCGACCTGGAGTTCTTCTTCCACAACAGCTACCTCGCGACGCGGCAGGAAGGCGGATGGCCGGCCCTGCTGCTGGTCCTCGCCCTCATCGTCTACGCCTTCCTGCGCCTCACCCGCCGAGCGCGCGCCGGCGACCTCCGTGCGGCGGCGGCCCAGGCCGCCCTCGTCGGCGTCGCGGTCATGGCCGTGACCCTCGGGGAGGTGCTGCTCGACACCCCCATGGCGGTGGCGGTCGGGATCGCCCTCGGGTGGGCGGTGCGCGAGCACGAGCATGGAGCGCCGGATGGCTGAGCGGATCCACCTCGCGGCGAACAACCCGGACGTGGGCGGCGGCGAACGGATGCTGCTCCAGCACGCGGCGGTGCTGCTCGAGCTCGGTCACCCGGTCACGGTCGTGTCCGCCGACACGCCCACCGAGGTGCTCGACGCCGCGGCGGGCCTCGGCGTCGAGACGGTGGCGATCCGCGCCGATGGGCGGCGCGACTACCTGCGTGGCCTGCGGGCCTGGGACCAGGCCCAGCGGGCCGGCGTGCTCTGGTGCCACGGACTGGTCCCCGCCCTGGCGACCGCCGGGCACAGGAGGAGGATCGTGCACCTGCACCAGGACCCGCGCGGGCGTGCGCAGGCCGCTGCCGCGGCGGTCGCCCGCGTCGGGGCGCTCGCGACCCTCGTGCCGTCGCGCGACATGGCACATCGGGTGCGACGCAGCCGTGCGCATCCCAACTGGACCGCCGACCTGCCGGTGTTGACGCGCGGTCTGGCGGCCGGCCCGTCGAGGGTCGGCTATCTGGGACGCATCTCGACCGACAAGGGCGTCGACGTCCTGGCCCGTGCCATGGCGCAGGTGGCCGGCTCGGAGCTCCTGCTGGCCGGCGACTCCCGATACGTCCCCGCCGACGATGTCGCTCGCGTGGACGTCGAGCTCGAACGGCTGGGACGCCGCGTGCGACGCCTCGGCCACGTCACTCCCGCACTTCTCTTCGACGAGGTCGACGTCGTCGTCTTCCCGAGCGTGTGGGCCGAGCCGTTCGGCCTCGTCGTCGCCGAGGCGATGGCGAGTGGCGTCCCGTTCGTCATCTCGGACGCCGGGGCCCTGCCCGAGGTCGCCGGGCCCGAGCATCCGTGGGTCGCGCGGGCGGGTGACGCCGACGACCTCGCCCGGGTGATCGACGAGGCCCTCTCCGCCCCCACCGACGACGTACGCGCCGTGACGGATCGCGCGCGACGGCGTTGGGAGGCGGAGTACTCCCCGCGGGCCGGCCGGCTGCGCGTACGACGACTTCTCGAGGAGCTCGCCCCATGAGCCGGCCGACCGTGGCCATCGCCCACGACTACCTGA
>CAZDAO010000560.1:0-2975 GCA_964503015.1 uncultured Nocardioides sp.
GAGTAGGACCGCTGCGCGGTGTAGCCGTCGGGAGCGCGCAGCCGGATCAGGTAGTGCTGGCCGGGCAGGTGGCGGGGCCGGCCGTCGACGTGCATGCGCAGGCGCACGGTGCGCGGCGTCGGGTGGTCCAGCTCGATGATGCGGCCGTCGGTCCAGGCCGCGAGGGGCGCCGGTGCCACCTCAGTCGCCCTGGTAGCGCTGCTCGCGCCACGGGTCGCCGCGGTCGTGGTAGCCGTTCTGCTCCCAGAACCCCGGCCGGTCCTCGGCCATCAGCTCGAGGCGGGACACCCACTTCGCCGACTTCCAGAAGTAGAGGTGCGGCACGAGCAGCCGCAGCGGACCGCCGTGCTGGCGCGGCAGCGGCTCGCCGTCGAAGCTCCACACCACCCACGCCTTGCCACCGGTGAGGTCGGCCAGCGGCAGGTTGGTGGTGTAGCCGGTGACCGAGTGGGCCATCACGAACTCGGCGGTGTCGGTCGGTCGCGCCACCTCGAGGAGGTCGTCGACGCTGACGCCGCTGAAGGTGACGTCGAACTTGGACCAGGTGGTGACGCAGTGGATGTCGCCGAAGAACGTCGACCCGGGGAAGGCGTGCAGCTCCGACCAGGTCCACGTGTGCGGCGACTCGACGAGCCCGTCGACGCTCAGCGTCCACGCCTCGGCGGGCTGCTGCGGGGTCGCCTCCGCGCTCAGCACCGGCCACGACGAGCCGGTGTCGTACTGCCCGGGTGGCAGCCGGCCGCGCTCGGGCTCGGGGCGGCGGCGGCGGAACCCTCGGGTGACCGGCATCGATGCTCCTGTGGCTCAGCGGGCGACTCGGCGACGTGGCTCTCACGCGCCCGGGCCAGTCTGCCGTGGTGCGGCGCCGTCCGCACCTGACGAGGGCGCCCCGGTCGAGTGCGCTCGCGGCAGCAGTCCCCGCGGGGGCCCGCACTCGACTCGCCGGAGATCAGCACATCGGGTGAGTCCTCGGCGGGTACCGGACCGTCGACGGAAGCGAGGAGACGATGACCGACCAACCAGAGGAGCCCGGGACAGCCGCGGCCACTGACGACGCCGAGGGCGCCGGAGTCGAGATCGGCATGACCGAGGGCGAGGGCACGACCTTCGAGCCCGAGGAAGACCCGGAGGCCCAGTCCGACTGAGCCACACCACGAGCACGGATCGGGGGCCGCGCCCCGCCGGCCGGGGGGCCCGGCCAGCGTGGGGCTGAGGCCGGACGTGAGGCTGACGAGGCGCGGGAGCATGGAGCGTAGTCCCGCCGGGGCCGCTGGTGCA
This sequence comes from uncultured Nocardioides sp., assembly GCA_964503015.1. Taxonomy (GTDB): domain Bacteria; phylum Actinomycetota; class Actinomycetes; order Propionibacteriales; family Nocardioidaceae; genus Nocardioides. The sequence continues at coordinate 1,279 of CAZDAO010000560.1, forward strand.
CCCCATGCCCGGGTGTGTCGCATGCGAGGCGGCTCGCCGGGCTCAGGCGAAGTGCCGCCACTCGCCCTCGGACACCACCTCGACGCGGTCGCCGTCCACGACGACCGCCGACTCCTCGTCGAGGGCGTACGCCGGGTTGCCGAGGTCGTCGGCCCAGCGCTCGGCGTCCTCCATCGTGTTGGACTCGAACAGCCCCACGTGCGGGTAGATCGAGAACTCGACCAGTCCGAGGGCTCGGTCGCCCTCCTCCGGTCGCCAATGGGTGAAGCGGTCGCCGATCCGGGGCGTCAGGGCCATGCTGCCCGCGCTCACCCCGACCCAGACGGTGTCCTCGAGGGAGGGGAGCACCGCGCCGAGGCCGGACTCCTCGACCCAGTGAGCGAGGTAGGTCGCCTCACCGCCGTCCACGAGCAGCACGTCGACGTCCCGGACCCACGGCTCCCAGCGCTCCGCCTCGATCGTCGGCAGGGCCGTCAGCTCCAGGAGCCCGACGGACTTCCACCCCAGGCCGGTCATCGTCGGCGGGGTCCGGTCCGTGGCGAAGCCGCGGGCCGTCCCCGGACCACACATCGGGTGCCCCCACTGTGCGGACGGGATCCCGAGCGCCGTCGACTCCTCGACGGGCTTGCCGAGCAGGTCGACGAGCGCGGCCCGGATGCTCTCGTTGGTGACACCGCCTGAGGTGAGCAGGAGCTTCATGGCGCCATGCTCGCAGGTGGTCCCGCTACCGTCGGCTGCGTGACCGACCTCCAGCGGATCTTCGTGGTGACCGTGCCGGAGGGCGCGGCGGAGATCGCCGCCCTGCGCGCGCGGCTGGGTCGGGACGTGACCGTGCTGACGGCGCCCACCGCCGACGCCAAGCGGGTCGTGGAGTCGCTGGCCACGCGACCGGGCGGGGAGCATCGCGACGTGGTGCCCGAGGTCCTGCTCGCCCCCGTGCGGTTCCCCGACGCGGACCGGGGGCACCGCCTCGACGACCTGGTACGGCGGCACGCGGTGGCGGACCGGTGGCGCGACGTCGTGGTGGTGGCGGACGCAGCGACGGTGACCCTGCTCCTGCGGGCCCTCGCCCCGGACCAGCTCGCCGCCCCGGGGCCGGTCACGGAGGTCGGCCTGCCGCGGGGCACCCGGCCCGTCCCGGTCGCTCCCGCCGTCGCCGGTGGCGCCGGGCTCGCGCTGGCGTCGGGCGTGCTGTCCGCCGCCGTACCGTTCTGGGTGCTGCCGCTGCTGACGGTGCTCGCCGGGCTCGCCCTGCTGGTCGTCCCCGGGAAGCGGCACGTCGGCGAGGCTGCCCTGATCGCGGTGGCTGTCGCGCTCCTGGGCAGCCTGCTGGTGATCGCGGGGTCGAGCCGCTTCCCGGGCGCGTGGTGACCCGGGTCGGGTCTGCGAGCGGACCGCGGCGCAGCAGGTCGCGGGTCACGCGCTGGCTCGGGCGCTCGACGAGCCGGTACGACACGTGGGCCGCCGCGAGCGAGGCGACGATGCCCAGGATCGTGTGGCGGCGGAGGTCGGCACGTCGACGTCACCCGGTCGACGAGAAACCCCGCCCGGGCTGGATCGGGCGGGGTCACGTGTGGGGGTCGGCGCTCAGGCCGTCGTCTCAGCCCTTGCGCGGGCCGAACAGGAGCTTGCCGACGGCGCCGCGCGGCTTGGGCAGCGGCGGGGCCACGAACCAGGCGTTGGTCAGGCCCCCGCGC
>CAZDAO010000561.1:0-2973 GCA_964503015.1 uncultured Nocardioides sp.
AGCTGTCCCATCGGGTCGCTGGGGTTCGCGGAGTCGACCTTGATCGGGTCCGCGAGGTTGCGGACCCCGACGCCGCGGTCGGTGAGGTCGTGGATCAGGTTGAGGGTGTCGCGCACCGTGCGCCCCAGGCGGTCCAGGGTGTGCACGACGATGACGTCGCCCTCACGGGCGTACTCCAACACCGCCCGGAGGCCCGGCCGGTCGGTGGTCGCGCCGGACTTCTTGTCCAAAAAGATCTTGTCCCGTGCGACGCCGGCCGCCACGAGCGCCTCGACCTGCCGGTCAAGGTCCTGCTTCGCCGTCGAGACGCGTGCGTAGCCCAACTCCACCGGCCCAACGTACCGAAGGTCGTCTCTGTACGGAACCAACGGGACGCGATTTCGGGACCTACTTCTGGCACGGCGCGTCAGCCGTGCCGCCTCGGCTCGAACAAGTCTTGGACCGCTCGTCCCACTTCCAAGGAAGTGGGACAGGCTCAACTCTGTCTGACGCGTTGACCCAGCCTGGCCCTGTGTCTTCTGGTGCGGGAGTGGGAGCATCGCGTGATGAGCCAGGACTCGAGGGAGTGCTCGTGCTGCGGGCGCAGCAAGCCGCGCCGCGCTCTTCATGCGTTGGACGGCGGGGCGTCGTACATCTGTCGGCCTTGCGGCCTATGGGTGGCCCTGAGGCTGAAGGGCGACACTGTCGGCGCGGGCTCGCACGAGCCGTGACGCGCCGGCTCGGGTGCCTATGCGCAGCAGCTCGTGGGCAGCGCTGAGCGGAACAAGCCGGCGGCGATGCGCAGGGCTTCGCTCATCGTTAGGTAGGGGGCCCAAGTGTCGGCGAGGTCGTCCACGGTGAGGCCGAACTTGATCGCGTAGGTCGCTGCGAGCATCAGTTCGCCTGCGCCGTCCAGGGCAGCGTGCACCCCGAGGATCTTGCGGCTCTCGGCGTCGATGACGAGCTTGAGGACACCGCGGGTGTCCTGGTTGACCAGGGCGCGCGGGATGTCTTGCGCTCCTAGGACGCGGCATTCGCAGGCGTGCCCAGCGGCGAGAGCTTGGTCCTCCGTCAGTCCCGCGCTGGCGATCTGGGGCGTGGTGAAGGTGACGCCGGGCAGCCCTCGATAGTCCACTGCTGAGGGCTGGCCGAGCGCGCCGGCTGCGGCGACGTGTCCTGTCTGGGCTGCGACGTAGACGTACTGCGGGACGCCGGACACGTCCCCGGCCGCGAAGACCCGTGGGTTGGTGGTCCGCTGGTTCTCGTCGACGACGACGAAGCCGCGCCTGTCAGTAGCAACACCTGCTGCATTGAGAGCCAGGTCGGACGTGTCGGCGAAGCGCCCGGTCGCCACGAGCAACCGCTGGCCCGTCAGCCGCCTCTCGCTCCCGGTCCGGACCTCAACGCCGTCGTGAGTCGCCCGCACCTCCGTCGCGCGCTCCTGCACCACGGTGATGCCCTCGTCCTGAAACACGCCGAGCAACACGTCTGCAACCTCCGGCTCCGCGTGGGGCGCGAAGCGTCCGACGATGGTGACGGCGACACCGAGGTGCGCCCACAGCTGGGCCTGCTCGAGCCCGACATACCCGGCGCCGAGCACCACCATGGATGCGGGTAGGTCCTGCTGCTCCATCGCGGTGGTGGAGGTCAGGTACGCCACGTCACCCAACCCCGGGAGGTCCGGGATGTGTGGTGCCACGCCGGTGGCCACGACGTACCCGTGCCGTGCTCGCAGGGCCTGGCCGTCGACCTGCAGTGTCTCTTGGTCGATGAAGCGTGCGTGGCCCTGCAGGATCGGGAAGCCGTGGGCGTCGGCGACGTCGGCGTACTTCGCTTGGCGCAGGCGGTCGATCAAGGCCTGCTTCTGCTCCATCAGGGCGCCCAAGGCGACCGGGCCCGCGCTGGTGGAGATGCCTTCAAAGGGGTGCGTGGCCGCACGGTGGCGCTGCCCGGCGGCGGCGAGGAGGTTCTTGCTGGGCACGCAACCGATGTTCAGGCAGGTCCCGCCTAGCGGCCCGTGCTCGACGAGCAAGACGCTGTTGCCGCGGGACCGTGCCTCGATGCCCGCGGCCATCGCAGCGCCGCCGGTCCCGATGACGATCAGGTCGTACTCGTCCATGGCATTCTCCTCGCGCGCGCGGACAGGTCATCGGACGGTAGACGTTCCAGTGCGGGGGAAGGTCAAGGTCTACGGTTGACCATGCGCATCGGAGAGCTGGCCGCCACGGCCGGCGTGACGACCAAGACGATCCGCTACTACGAGAGCGCCGGCGTGCTGCCAGCGCCGGCTCGCCAAGCGTCGGGCTACCGGGAGTACGACCACCGGGCGGTCGACCGGCTGGCGTTCGTGAAGGCCGCGCAGGCGGCCGGGCTGACCCTGGCGGAGATCGTCGACGTCGTCTCTGCCCGCGAAAGCGCCGGCGCACCGTGCGCACACGTCGCGGCAGTGCTCGAACAGCACGCCCACGATCTTGAGCGGCGGATCGCCGAGCTCACGACTCTGTTGACCCAGGTGCGCCAGCTCAGCGCGCGGGCAAAGACTCTGCACCCTGACCAGTGCACCCCCGCCCAGGTCTGTCACCTCATCCCCACCGCCTGAAGCATCCGCCGTACCTGCGCGCGAACGCCGCAGCGCAGTCAGCCGCAAGGTGCACACATGATCACGGCGCCGCCGATGGCTGCCTCTGGGCCGTAGCCCCCCGTCGATGTCATGGGCCCAGCTCAACCGCCACATTGCGGCGACAGATTCCCGCCACCCAGCGCTGAAAGCCACACGCCCTCGAGTTACCACCCGAGGTCGCGGCGGTCGTTCACGATCATCTGGCACAGATCAACGTGAACCGGAACGAAGCCGGGCATCACGAGCAACGGTGGCTATTCCCTGGCCTGCAGCCCGGCCAGCCACTCCACGTGTTCAGCGCTGCCGCCATGCTGAAAGAGATCGGACTACCCACCCGTGCGGCCCGCAACACCGCCTGGCAGCAGATGGTTCAA
>CAZDAO010000562.1:0-2966 GCA_964503015.1 uncultured Nocardioides sp.
GAGCTGCTGGACCGCCAGCTCCGCAGCGCGTTCCGACATGCCGTCGGGACGCTCGGTGAAGGCGTCGGAGGGGATGTCGACGACGAATCCCGCGTCGGAGCTGTAGCTCACCGAGAGGTCGACCTGCGGCCACAGGGTGCGGTAGTCGGGGTCGTCGGGCTGCCCACCGCCGGCGACCAGCCTCGCCGCCTCGGTCAACGGGTCGCCGGTGACCCGGTGGAACTCCCGGAACAGCGCCGGCGTGCCGCCCGGGCCGTCGCCGGCGAAGTAGACGGGCACCGTGGTCGTGGCCGGCTCCGAGGGCTCCGGCGGTTCGGTCGGCTCGGAGGGCGACCCGGGTGTCTGCTCGGACGGGTCCTGCGTCGCCGAGGCTTGCGAGCCTCCCGCCGGCTCGGTGGCGTCGCCCGACGCCGGCACCGGGTCGTCGCTGGCGCACGCGGCCAGCAGGAGGCTGGCGCCCGCGAGCGCGGCGGTGCCCGCCCAGCGTCGTACGGGCAGGGTGGTGGGGAAGGTCATGCCACTCACGGTAGTTGGACGCCCGCCTGCGACTTCTGGTTACACGCCGCGGCGGCAGACCCTAGGGTTGGAGGATGAGCGAGAGGTCGCACGACTGCATCTTCTGCACGATCGTCGCCGGGGAGATCCCGGCCGACGTCCTCGGCAGCAACGACCACGCCATCGCCATCAAGGACCTCAACCCCCAGGCGCCCTTCCACGCGCTGGTCATCCCGCACGCCCACCACGAGAACGCCGCCGCGTCCGCTGCCGCCGACCCGTCGACCCTCGGGCACCTGGTGAGCCTCGCCGACGAGGTCGCGCGCGCGGCCGGCAACGCCGACTACCGCCTGATCGCCAACACCGGCGCCGGCGCGGGCCAGACCGTCTTCCACACCCACCTCCACGTGCTCGGCGGCTCGTCCCGCATGACCGAGTCCCTGATCTGATCGAGGCACGATGACCCGCACCCGCTCCCGCGTCCTCGCTGCGCTCCTCGCTGCCGGCCTCCTCACGCTGTCCGCGTGCAGCGGGTCGGGCTCGTCAGGGTCCGAGTCCGACGACCGCGCCACCCAGCCCGCCGAGCAGGCGACCAGCCCGTCCGCGACCGCGGACGACGGTGACGAGGAGGCCGCCGGGGGCCACGGCCACTACGCCGAGCCCGCCAAGGCCCGGCCGTTGCGGGCGGGGGAGTCCCGCCGGACGATCGCGATGCCCGGCAGCTACACCCCGTCTGCCCCCTATGGTGCCGGCACCGACGACTACCGCTGCTTCCTGCTCGACCCCGCGCTGGAGAAGGACGCCTGGCTCACCGGCACCCACGTGCTGCCGGGCAACCCCGACGTGGTCCACCACGTGATCCTGTTCCGGGTCCCGCCCGAGCAGGTCGCCGCCGCCGAGGCCAAGGACGCCGCCGAGGAGGGTGAGGGCTGGACCTGCTTCGGCGGCACCGGCCTCGACGCCTTCACCAACGTCGACGACGCAGCCTGGATCGGCGCCTGGGCGCCGGGCGGCAAGGAGTCGGTCGTGAAGCCCGGCTTCGGCACCCGGCTGGCCAAGGGGAGCCGGATCGTGATGCAGGTGCACTACAACCTGCTGGCCGGCGCCTCCTCGGACACCTCCGCGGCCCAGCTGCGGCTGGCCTCGGGCAAGCGCCCCTACCAGGCCCTCCACACGATGCTCCTGCCCGCGCCGGTGGAGCTGCCCTGTCGGGCCAGGCACGACGACGGCCCCCTGTGTGATCGCGACGCGTCCCTCGCCGACGTCAAGGAGCGCTTCGGTCCGGAGGCCCGCACCGCGGACCTGCTCCACGTCCTGTGCGGCTCGAAGCCGCGGCCCGGCGAGGTGCAGTCCTGCGTCCGCACCCTCGCCGAGCCGATGACCATCCACGGTGTCGGGGGCCACATGCACCTGCTGGGCCGCTCGATCACGATCGAGGTCAACCCCGGGACGCCGCAGGCGAGGACCATCCTCGACATCCCCGTCTGGGACTTCGACGACCAGGGCAGCACGCCGGTCGACCCGATCTCCCTCGAGCCCTTCCAGCAGGTGAAGGTGACCTGTCGCCACGTCCAGTGGCTGCGCGACAAGCTGCCGTCGTTCGAGGGACAGCCCGACCGCTACGTCGTCTGGGGCGAGGGCACCACCGACGAGATGTGCCTCGGCATGCTGCAGATCACCCGCCCCTGAGCGGTGCGCATCCATCGGGTGGGCCGCGCACCACCCGATCGGTAGCATGGAGGGGCTCTGCCACCGACCCGGAAGGCCGCCCGAGACGGGCATCCATGACTGACACGACCCCACAGGTCCGACCGACCCACACCGTCGTCGTACCCACCAGCATCGACATGGTCTCGGTCCTCGGTCCGGGCGACGAGCACCTCCGGCTGATCGAGCGGGCCTTCGAGGCCGACGTGCACGTCCGGGGCAACCGCATCACGCTGACCGGCGAGTCCGCCGAGGTGGCGATGGCCGAGCGGCTGCTCGACGAGGTCGTGACCCTGGTCCGCACCGGACAGGGCGTCACCGGCGAGACGGTCGAGCGGATCATCCAGATGCTCCGCACCGAGACCCACGAGCGGCCGGCCGACGTGCTGAGCCTCAACATCCTGTCCAACCGCGGTCGCACGATCCGCCCCAAGACGCTCAACCAGAAGCGCTACGTCGAGTCGATCGACAAGCACACGATCACCTTCGGCATCGGCCCCGCCGGCACCGGCAAGACCTACCTGGCGATGGCAAAGGCCGTGCAGGCGCTGCAGGCCAAGGAGGTCAACCGGATCATCCTGAGCCGTCCGGCCGTCGAGGCGGGGGAGCGGCTCGGCTTCCTGCCCGGCACGCTGAGCGAGAAGATCGACCCCTACCTGCGCCCGCTCTACGACGCGCTGCACGACATGGTCGACCCCGAGACCATCCCCAAGCTGCTGGCGGCCGGCACCATCGAGGTCGCGCCGCTGGCGTTCCTCCGCGGT
>CAZDAO010000563.1:0-2966 GCA_964503015.1 uncultured Nocardioides sp.
TTAAGAGCATCAACAACGAGGGCATCGCCGAGAAGGAACTCGCCGTGCTGCTCAACAGCAGGCGCGTCGTTCCTGTCACGCACGGCGTGACCTTCGACGAGTTGTACGACGTCAGCCCGATGCTCGCATCGCACGCCGGACTCAACACTGCTGAGTCCTCACTCGAGGACGTGGCCGGGAAACTCGCCGCCGCAGCCGCTGCGCTCCCGGCCGCGTAGACATCGAGAACGGGGCCGTCCGCGCCGGTTGTCCTCGGCGGGCGCCGCGAGGTCGACCCGAATGGCGGCCGCACTTTGACGAGCGCCCTCCGAGAGTCTGGTTTTCGTCAAAGTTCACCCCGCGAGGCCCGTCAATCTTCGTTGCATCTCGACACGAGTTTCTGGCTGGGGTGGGTGGGGTTCGAAATTCGTCGGGGTCGAGGTGTCCGATCTGGGTCGGTCGAGGTTGCTTCTTGCTTGTGAAGGGGTCGCGGTGGATTTCCGCGACGTGACGATCAAGGAAGAGGTGATCCCCGATGGGGAAGGCGACGCAGGCACTGGCGGGTCGCGATCGGGCTCGGGATGCCCGGCTGAAGGCGGCGCGGGAGCGGCGGCTGCAGTTGGACCCGGACCAGCTGGCGCGGGAGCGGCGCATCGATGAGGCGTCGGTCGACGTGGAGGTCGCCTGGGAGGAGAGGGCGCAGGCCGAGCAGGCGGTCACGGATGCGGAGACCGCGGCCGCGGTCGCGATCGAGCGACTCCTCGCGGAGCGGCTCGCGGTCAAGGACGTCATGCAGCTGACCGGACTCGACCAGGCGACGGTACGTCGACTGCGTCAGCTCGAGACCGACTCCAACGATGACGCCGGCACCACTGGTGAGGGTGCCGACGTCGAGGTGGCGTGATGGCGAGCCAGCCGACCATCGTGACCGGCCGCCGGCGGCAGCACGAGCTGCTGCGGTCGTGGTCGGGCTGGCCGCTGACCTCGATCCTGATCGACCCTGCCGAGGTCGCCCACGCCCGGGAGGCCGGCTGGTCAGGCACCAATCACCACGACCCCGAGACGGGGGAGCGGATCGTCGGCACGGCGGGCGGGCTCGGGTTTGGCGTCGACGGCGGCTGGCACAACCCGGTCGAGGTGATCCCGTGGACAGAAGTCGAAGCGATCGCGCGGGCGGTGCCTGATGAGGTCCGTCAGCAGTTGGTGGAGTTCTGGGCGAGGTGGCGCGACCACCAGGTCGCCTACCCGCGGTTCGTCGCGAGCGCGGACGCGATCGGGTGTGGCCCGATCGTTCCCGGGCAGCCACTTACGCCACGTCAGGAGGCCTACGTGCGCGAGCACGAGGCCTTCGAGGCCAGCGGCGTGCTGCCGGCCTGGGAACAGAAGCGGGCCGTCCTCGACGCGGAGCGGCTGGGCCTGCACGCCCGGGCGCTCTCCGTGGACGCCGATTCGGAGGCCGGTGACCTCCTCGAGCTGCTGGACGACCAGAAGGTCGACGGGAGCGCGGAGCAGCTGGGCACCGCGGCCGGGCCGCCCTCGTCGACGGATCGGCCGGCGCTGCGACCGCCCTCACCCGGCACGACCGCTGCGGCGCGGGCAGCGGGATCGTCGAGCCCGATCGCGCCAACCACGGGAGGAGTGGGCCGATGATCGCGAGCAAGCCGGTACGGCTCCTGTCGCTGGCGATCGTGGCACTGGTGGTCCTCGCCGGCGTACGGGGCATCGTCGGCGGCATCGGGTCCAGCGGCGACCTGTTCGAGGGCGCGGGCGCCGACTCTGTGGCCGCCGGCAAGCGGACACTCGGCGTCGTCGCCTACGTCTTGGACGGCGACACGGTCGAGGTCACCACTCCCAATGGCCGGGACGTCCGAGTGCGGTTGCTCGGCATCAGCGCACCCGAGCTCCCGCATCCGGGCAAGCCAGGGGAGTGCTACGGCTCCGCGTCCACGCGACACCTCAGGCAGCTCCTGTCGGTCGGCACGCAGGTCACGCTCGTGAGCGACCCGACGCAGGACGACGTCGACACCTACGGGCGCTGGCTGCGCTACGTCGTGGTAGGTGGGCGCGACATCGGACGGGCGCAGATCCGCTCCGGTGCCGCCGTGGCCCGGGACAGCTCAGACCCGGTCTCGCGCCACGCAGCGTACGTGCAGGTCGAAGACCAGGCCCGGGAGCGCGGGGCGGGGATGTGGACGGCATGTCGCTGATCAACACGTGTCGAGAAGCAGCAAAGATTGGCGATCTCCCCTCGGGGAAGTTTGACGAAAAACGGCCGTGACGGTCGGCTGTTGTCAAAGTAAGCCGCAGTCCGCGGACAGCCCGCTGAGGCCGGTCACGCGGCTGGCCGACTGGTCCGCAGCAGGAACTCATTGCCGTCGGGATCGGCCAAGACGACGACATCGTCTCCGCCCTCGGTGACCCGCGTCGCGCCGAGTGCGACGAGTCGTTCGACCTCGGCATCGCGGTCGTCGTCGGTCAGCACCTCGAACCGCTGGCGAGCCGGAACCTCCAGCGGAGCCACCGGCGGGCCGCCCCAAGCGACCTTGGTGCCACCGTACGGCGACTGGATCGCCGTCTCGTCGTTGTGGTCCCAGACCAGCGGCCAGCCGAGAGCCTTGCCCCAGAAGACGCCGACCGCCCGGGTGCCGTCACACGCGACCTCGCCGAGGACTCCGCACCCGGCGAGGAAGCTGCTACCTGGCGGGATCACGCACAGCTCGTTCCCCTCGGGGTCACCGAGCACGACATGTGGCTCCTCGGGGAGCTGGCCGACGTCGAGGTGCCTGGCTCCCAGTCCCACCGCCGTGGCCACGACCGTCTCCTGGCCGGCGCCCTCACTGGTCAGGTGGAGGTGCAGCCGGTTGGGCCTGCTTTTCTCGGCGCGGCTGGGGGCGAACCGCAGGCCGACCTGGGTGCTGTCTCCGGGCAGCAGCACGCCGTCGGCGTCTGCGAGCACGTCACGGTCGAGCAGCTTCGCCCAGAACCGC